>JBDHVF010000142.1:0-12987 GCA_039809605.1 Polyangiales bacterium
CGCGAGCCGGTCGTTTCGGTGGCAGCCCTCGCGCAGGCGAGGGCTTGAGCAGGCTGCCCCCTGATTCATCAGGGGGCGCCCGCCGCGCGCGCGCCCTCGACGTCGACCAGTGCTTCGACCAGCAGGTCGGCCTCCATCTCGGGCGTCAGGCACGGTTGGAACTTCGACACCCGCTGCGCGGCGCTCATCGCGGTGACCGCCGCGCGGGCGTCGCCGAGGTCGGGCCGCCCCTCGTCGCGCAGCCTCGCGAGGGCCGCGCGCACGCCCGCTTCGCTCGCCCCTGCGCCCTCGCGGAAGGTCACCCCCAGGTCGTCGGCCGTCACCGCCCCGCCGAGCATCGCGTCGAGCGTGCGCGCGAGGAGCTGGTTGGCGGCGCCGCCCGCGAAGTTCCACCAGCGCACGCCCCCCGTCGTGTCGACGAGGCACGAGCCCTCGCGCGGCAGGAACGCGTGCTCCTCGCGCTGCGAGGCGATCACGGCGCGGGCGCGCTTCGACCACCACGGGTCCTCGTCGTCGCTCGTGAGCACCTCGCGGATCGCCTCGCAGAGCATCCGACCGCGCACCACGGGGCGGCCGGTCCAGCGGGCCACGCGGGCGTCGTCGGCGGGGCGCACGTGCACGACCGCGCGCGACCACTCGACCGAGGTCACCCGCCACGCCCGTCCCCCGAGCACGAACGCGGGCGGGCCCTTCGGGCGCGCGTCGGGCGCGGGCGCGTCGCCCTCCTCCGACTGAAGCGCCACGAAGCTCGCGTCCACCTGCCCGACCTCCTGGCCCGCCCACATCACCGTGAGCACCCGCGGCGCGTCGAAGACCGCGTAGAGCGCTTCGAAGTTCCGCCGTCCGTAACGCCTCTCCCCCTCGGGGCCGAGCGAGAGGAGCCCTCCGTCACGGTGCAGGATTCCCTTCGCGAGCATGTGCTCCACGAGCGCGCGGTAGTGCTCGACCCCGAGGCCGGTGAAGGGCGCGGCGCCCGACACCCACGCCCACGCGTCGCTCTCGGGCACCCCCCCGAGCTGGATCGACAGCGCCATGACCTGATGCGCGAGCAGGTGGGCGGCCCTGCGCGGCGGGCGCACGGGCTCGACGTACCCCCGGCGGTAGAGCCGCACGAGCGCCGCGGCCTGCACGGTCGACTCGGGGTCGGTGCAGAGGAAGGTGCAGTTGGCCCGCGCTCCCGCGCGCCTCCCGGTGCGCCCCATGCGCTGGAGGAACGACGCCACGCTCGACGGCGCGTCGACCTGGAGCACGCGGTCGAGGTCTCCCACGTCGATGCCGAGCTCCAGGGCGCTGGTGGCGACGATGACGCAGTCGCGCGCCTCGGCGAAGGCCCGCTCGGCCTGCGCCCTCGCGTCGGCCGACAGCGACGAGTGCGTGACGAAGGCCGCCACGCCCGCCTCGTGGAGCGAGCGGGTGACGGCCTCGGCCGCGCGCCGCGACTCGACGAAGGCCAGCCGCTTGTCGCCCGCGAAGAGCTTCGCCATCACCTTCGCCGCGGCGCCCTCGCTCGGCACCGCGTCGATCACGAGCTCGGGGTCGGCGGGTGCGCCCGGCGCGCGCAGCACCCTGCCGGGGCGCTTCGAGCTGCCGCGCAGCCACGCGAGGATCTCGTCGGGGTTGCCGACCGTGGCCGAGAGCGCGACGCGCTGGAGGTCGCGCCCGCAGAGATGGGTGAGCCGTTCGAGCACCGACGCGAGGTGTCCGCCGCGGTCGTCGCGCACGAACGCGTGCACCTCGTCGATCACCACGGCCTGGAGGTTGGCGAAGAGCCGCTGCGCGGGCACCCGCGGCGACATGAGCATCACCTCGAGCGACTCGGGCGTGGTGAGCACGAGGTCGGTCGGGTCACGAAGGAACGCCCGCCGCGCGCCCGGCGGTGTGTCTCCATGCCAGGTGAAGACCCTGCGCCCGAGGAGCCCGAGGAGCCGTTCGAGCCGGTCGCGCTGGTTGTTGAGCAGCGCGCGGATGGGCGAGACGTAGACGAGCGAGAGGGGGCGCCAGTCCTCGGCGTCCATGCGCGAGAGCAGGGGGAAGAACGCCGCCTCGGTCTTTCCGCCCGCGGTGGGCGCGAGCACCACGGCGTGCTCGCCGTCGAGCACCGGGGGCACGGCCACGGCCTGCACGGGGCGCAGGGAGGAGAAGCCCAGGCCGTTCACGATCTGGTAGCGCAGCGCGGGCGAGAGCCGCGCGAAGGCGTCGAGGGAAGGGTCGGTCACGCGCTCGCCCCGTGATGAATCACGGGGCAGCCCTTCTCAAGCCCTCGCAAGCGAGGGCTGCCCTCTGAAGCACGTGGGTTCATGGGGACAGCGCCGCGCCCTGCGAGCTGAAGCTCGCCACCGGGCACAGGCGACGAACGGCCGCCGCCCTGAGGAGCTTCAGCTCCACGGGCAGGTCCGCATCCCCTCGCGCGAGCAGCGCACCAGAAAGAGATAGCCCTCGCGCAGGCGAGGGCTTGAGCAGGGCTGCCCCGTGATTCATCACGGGGTTTCCGCGTCGAGGTCGTCGACGGCCGAGAGGGCGCTCGCTTCTCTCACGACGCCCGCGGCCGAGGCCTCCTCGGCGTTCATCTCCGCGGCGCTCACCTCGAGGCTTGCGTCCCGGCGTGGGTCGAAGTCGTCGAACTGGTCGACGCGGTCGAGCACCGAGCCCACGAGCTTCTTGAGAAAGAGCCTCGGCGCCACGCCCACCTTCGCGCCGAGCGACCCGGTGACCGCGTCGGCCACCGCGGCGATCACCGCGTCGTCGACCGCACGCGCCATGCGAGAAGGGTCTCGGGCGGGGTAGAGGTCGCGCACGCGACGGCCCACCTCCATGAGCCGCGCGCGGTCGAAGGTCAGCAGCCTCACCTGCGCGGCGCGGGGGTTGTCGAAGCGCGGGTCGCCCGAGAAGTCCTCGTGGAGGCGCTGCGCCAGCGGCGGCAGGCGCTTCACGCCCTGCGGCCCGTCGAAGAACGCGGGCGTGCCCGTGACCAGCACGTAGAGCCCGGGGTAGCTGCCGCCGTCGATCTCGTCGAGGAGCTGCCGGAGCGCGTTGAGCGAGCGCTCGCGCACGTCGCCGCGCATGCGCTGGATCGTCTCGGCCTCGTCGAGCACCAGCAGCAGCCCCTTGCGCCCGGTCTGCGCCAATAGCACCAGGAGCCCTCGCAGAAAGCCCCCCGCGGCGAAGTGGTCGATGTCGCCCTTGAGGCCCGCGCGGCGCTTCACGTCGGCGCTCACGTTGGGCTGTCCCATCAGCCACGCCATCAGCCCCTCGGAGGTCGCGTGGTCGCCCTCGGCGCGGGCCCGGTGGCACGCGCGCAGCGCGGCGGCGAAGAGGGGCTGCGTCGCGCTCACCCGCGCGAGGCGCTGCTCCAGAAGCGCTCCCACCGCGGCGGCGACAGCGGCGCCGTCCGCGGGGTCGGCGCCGGGGCGCGCGAGCACCTCCTCCTCCAGCGCGAAGAACCACCGCCCCACGAGGTTGCGAAAGGCGCCCTCCTCCCACTCCGCGGTGCGCAGCGACTCCATCGCGCGGCGGTAGACGGTTCCCATCTTGTGCAGGGGCGTCTCGGTCTCGGAGATCTGCACCTCGCTCACGGCGAAGCCCCTGGCGAGCGCGCGGTGCTCCAGCCAGCGCGCGAAGAAGGTCTTGCCCGTGCCGTAGTCGCCGCGCACGGCCTTGAAGACCCCGTGGCCGGTGGAGGCCCGTTCGAGCTCCTCGTCGAGCGCGGCGGCGTAGCGCTCGAGTCCCGTGGCGAGCACCTCGACCCCGCGGCGGGGGACGGTGCCGTTGCGCAGCGCGGCCACGATCTCGCGGCGGCGGAGGGGGCTCGGCGGGGGACTCATCGCGCGCCCTCGGATGCGTGCAGCAGCGCGAGCGTGTCGGCGTCGAGTGACACGAGGCGCGTCGCGGGGTCGAAGGTGAGCACGGGGTAGCCCTCCAGGTTGAGGATCTCCGACGCGACCGACACGGCCCCCTCGCCGCGCCCGGGGAAGAGCCCGAGCGCGCGCTCGAGGGTCTGGAGCTCGACGCGCCACCCCCGCTCCGCGAGGGCGTCGACCATGGGCACCACGTGCTCGCGCAGGCGCTTCTTCTTGTCGGCCGCGAGGTCGGCGTAGGCCGCCGACGAGAGGATCATCTTCGCCCACTTCGAAGGCGCCGCGGGCGCGACGGGCTTCGCGGGCGTGGGCTTGCGCGGAGCTTCGAGCGCGAGCGTGGGCAGCGTGGGCTGCCGCGGGGCCTCGGGCGTCGGGGCGCGGTCGCGCTTCGGCGGGGCCTTCCACTCGAGGTCCCACCAGGGCGGGCGCGCGACGGGGACTGCTTCGAGGCCGGCGTCCTGCTCGGCGTCGAGTGTGGGGCGGGCGAGGTCGCGGGCCACGACCATCACCGCGGGCGCGACCACCTCGGCGAGCGTCGCGCCGCCGTGCTCGCCGTCGCCCGACACCAGCCCCCATGCCTCGGTCTCCTGCGCGCGCAGCGAGAGCTTCTCGCCGGCCTTCGGGGTCCACACGCCCGCGCCCGTGAACACCACCTCGCCCGCCGACGGAGACTCTCCCTCGCGCAGCGTGCGCCAGCGCGCGCCCTGCCCTTCGGAGCGCGGGCCCACCGAGTGAAGCCGCGCGCCCGGCACGTGCCCATGGTCCGACGCGAGGAGCACCGCGCGCCCGTGCTCCGCCGCCGCGCGCAGCAGCCCCGCGAGGGGCTTGATCGTGTCGAGCGAGTAGCGCACGCGCACCTGCCGGCTGCCGTGGAGCTGGTCGTCGATCGCGTTGACCACCACGCCCACGACCCGCGCCTCGGAGCCCACGAGTCGAAGGGCCTGCGGCGACGCGTGGCCGGAGGGCGTCTGCACCTCGGGCTCGAGAAGCAGCTTCGGCGACGCGCCGTCGACCTTCTTGAGCCCCCCGTGCGCTTCGAAGCGCTTCGGGTCGAGCGAGGTGCCGCGGGTGTCACCGGGGTCGGGCACGCGCCCCGCGAAGAAGGCCGCGCGGCTCACCTGCGTCACGGTGGGCAGCGCCGCGAGCACGGGCGGAACGGGCCCCGTGAAGGTCACCGCGCGCGGGCGCCAGCGCAAGAGGCCGAAGCCCCTGGCCTCCAGGTCGTCGAGGAGCTCGGCCACGTTCGCCCACGCGGCGCCGTCGAGCAGCACCACGAGCAGCCTGCGGTGGGGTTGCTCCTTGAGGAAGTCGACCGCGAACACGTCGAGCGCGCGCTCGATGGGCGCCGCCTGCTCGCTGCGCCGCCCCGCGCCCGACCACGCGCGCAGCGACTCGGCGAAGGCGCGGTCGTCGACGTCGCGCAGCCGGTCGACCTCGGCCTCGACGGCCGCGAGGGCCCTGCCGAGGCCCCCCTCGACCGTGCCGCGGAGGTCCCGTCGACACAGGTCGGCGTGTCCGCCCTGGAGCACGTAGTCGTGCGCGAGGCGCAGCGCGGGCTCCCACGGCGCGCCGTCGGTGCGGGCGTGCGCGAGGTCGGGGCGCTGGCCGATCCACCCGAGCAGGCGCAACGCCATGCGGGCGCGCTCCACGAGGTCGCCGTGGGCCGTGGCGCGCCGGTGACGCAGCGCCCGGTCGAAGCGCTCCCGCGCGCGGGCGAAGGTGTCGGCCGAGGGCGTCGGCAGGCACTCGGAGAGCGCCGCGGCGAGGTCGTCGAGCGACCGCGACCACGCGAGGCCGAGGAGCGCGCTCGACGCGACGGCCTCGCGCAGCTCGGGCTCGTGCGCCTCGCGCTGGAGCGCCTCGTCGGCGAGCTTGAGGAGCGCGTCGAGGGCGCGCGGGTCGTCGGCGTCGAGGCGTCGCGCGAGCCAGGTCTCGGCCTCTCCCCAGCGCGCGAGGGCGGCCGTGTCGTGGCCGAGGGCGTCTTCGAGGGAGGGCGAGATGCGCGCGAGCCAGCCCTTGGCCTCGCGGCGCAGGTACGCGCTCGACGCGAGGCGCGGGGCCACGGCCGAGAGCGCGAAGGTGAGCGCGGCGGCGGCGGGGCCGACGTTCTCCTCCCACGCGCGCCAGAGCGCGGGCGCCGCGGGGTCGACGGCCCGACGGAGCCACTCGCCGAGGGCCTCGCGCAGCCCCGCGTGCCGCTCGCACGCCGACCGCCACGCCGCGGAGGGGGCCACCGTCGCGCAGTGCAGGAGCAGCCGCGGGAGGCCCATGGCGCCCTCGACCGCGAGCCCCGCGACGCCCGCGAGCAGGCAGCGCCACGCGGCGTCGACGTCGAGCTGCGCGGCGCCCGAGGGGGCCACGGGGGCCACGGCCTCGTCGCGCAGCGCGTCGCGCAGCACGCGGGTGCGCTGCACGTCGGGGTGCAGCGCCGCGACGCCGAAGCGACGGCGGATGCGCGACTCGGCCGACACGCTCTGCACCGCGCCCGTGGCGATGCGCCCGGCGAGGTCGGCGGGCAGGCGCTCGGCGTCGAAGTCGACCAGCGCCACGCGGGGCACGGACCCGTCGTGCGCGAGCGCGCGCCGCAGGTCGAGCTCGCAGCGCACGGGCACCACCGCGAAGCGCCGCGGACCGCCGCGGACCTCGGCCGACACCTCGCCCTCGGCCCCGCGGCCGTAGAGGGCGGTGTCGAGCGAGCGCCGCTCCTTGCGGTGGATGTGCCTGAGCTCGGCGACGATGTCGGCCTCGCGCAGCTCCGGTCGCTCGTCGGTCACGGCTCTCCCCGGCGGCGTACGGCCCACGAGAGCTCCACCTGGGGCACGGCGTCGGGGCCGGCGGCCTCCAGCGCCGCGCGCAGCTTCGCGAGCTCGGCTTCGAGGTCGGCGTATCGGCGGGTGTGGCCGCTCGCGACGATCGCGTCGGCGTCGGGCTTCCTCCCCCCGGCCAGGGGGCTGAGGTCGGTCGGGCGCGGAGGTGCGGGCTTGTGAAGAATGGCCTGCGCCTCGGTGGCGAGCGCTTCGAGGCGCGGCGCGAGCGCGACGGTGAGCTCGTCGTGGCGGAGGGCGTCGGCCACCTTCGCGGCGAGGGCCTTCGCCTCGGGCGCGTCGCTCGCGGCGAGGGCGTCGAAGGTGTTGAGGAAGAAGCCCTTGTCGAGCACCGCGAGCATGGCGCGCGCGCCGCGAAGGTGCTTCGCGAGGGCCGTGGCGCTGGTGCGCGGGGTGAACGCGGCGAGGGCCTCGACCAGGGCCACCGGATCGCGCGTCGCCAGGATCGAGAGCAGCGTCGCGGCGCTCTCGGCCGTCTCGCGGCGGTGCCACGCCTCCGAGGGCGCGAGGTGCTGCCAGCGCGCGAGGGCGTCGGCCACGGCGTCGGCGCGCTCGGCGAGGGCCTCCTGGCGCTTCGACTCGCAGAGCTCGGCGAGGCGGCGCAGCGAGCGGCCCGAGCAGGTCTTGAGGCCGTGCGTGCCCACCCCGAAGAGCTCGCCGAGGAGCGTCAGGGCCTTGAGCCACGCGGCGCCGTCGGGGAGCCTCGGGCGCACGAGCACGAGGTCGTCGGGGAGCCTGCCGAGCGCGGGCGTCTCCTTCACGGCGAGGTCGTCGCGGTAGAGCTCGCGGCCCGTGACGGCGGCCCACGCGAGCACGCAGAAATCACGGAGCTCGGGGGTCATGCCCGTGAGCCCCTCGGGGTCCATGGCCTTGCGGACGTCGCGCACCTCGGGGCTGTCGACGCCGCGGTCGCGCAGCTCGTGCTCGACGCGCAGCGACCGCTCGGTGCGCAGCGTCGCGCTCGCGTCGTTCACGTGGAGGAAGCCCAGCCGCGCGCCCACGTCGAAGGCCCGCGCGTCGGCCTTGTCGACGGCGGCGCGCTGGTTGTCGGCGGCGGCGACCTCCTGCACCTTGCGGAGCGCGTCGTCGAGGCGCTTGCGGGTGACGCCCGCCTCGTGGTCGAACGCCGGGTGGCGTGGGTAGCGGGCCTCCAGCAGCCCGCGGATCACGGCGGTGAGCGCGGGCCCGAGCTGCGTCTCGGCCGTCATCGGGAGCTGCGTCTCGGGCACGAAGATGTGAAAGTGCCGGTCGACGCGGCGCGAGGGGTCGAGCGTGTCCTGGTCGGGCGTGCGGATGCCGTAGGCCACGTCGAGGGCGCGCAGGATGCGGTTCTTCTTCTGGTTGCGGAGCGAGTCGAGCTCGTCGCGCGCGCGGAGCTGGTCGTCGGTGCGCAGGTGCTCGAGGTGCTTGCGCCACCCGTCGCCCTCGAGGATGCGCTCGAGCACCACGAGCTCGCCGAGCTCGCGCTGCACCCGGTCGCTGAAGAAGCTCGGGAGCCACACGACGGTGTTCGACACGAGGCCGCGGTCCTTGAGGTCGACGATGCGGGCCTCGTCCTCCTGCGGCGTGCGCGAGGGCTCGTCGAAGGGGAAGTCGATCACCACGCGGAAGTCGTAGCCCGCGGGCACCTCGAACTGCGCGCGGTCCATCTCGCGCACGTTGCCGTAGTGCACCAGGCCCTTGCGGGTGAAGCCGCGCCACTCGACCTCGTGCTCCACGGGCGAGGCCTCGACGTGCTTGAACTCCAGCGCGCGGAACAAGAGCTCGCGCAGCCGGGCCTTGCGCGCGCCCTGCGTGTCGAAGGTGCTCGCCGCGTCGAGGATGGGCTTGAGGTCGATGCCCCCGAGCACGGCCCACACGCGCGGGTTCGACTCGTCGCCGACGCGCACCTTGCCCACCTGCCCGGCGTAGTCGCGCAGCCTCCCCGCGGCCTGCTGAAACGCCGTGCCCGGGATGATCTCGCGCAGCGTGCCGTGGTTGAGCTGCACGAGGCGGCTCACCGTGAGCCCGCGCAGCACCGGCACCTCGGGCACGAGCGCCGCCAGCAGCAGGGTCTTGAGCAGCCGGTTGTCGGCCCTGCACGCGGCCTCGCGGCAGTTCGAGCACCCGAGCTCGGGCCGGTGGTCGTCGCGCAGCCGCTGGCACCGCTGCGCCGTGCCCGTGCCGTGCTTCGCTTGAATCACCGGCAACAGGTCGGATTGATAGAGGCGCTTCGCGTCCTGCCAGCGCGAGCGCATGGCGCCGTCCATGGGCTCCTCGCCGCCGGCGAGCACGTCGAAGAGGTCGCCCACGGGCACGAGCCGCCCGAACTGAAAGTCTTCGAGGTGCTCGACCAGCAGCTCGACGAGCACCTTGAGCGCCGTGCGGTCGCGCTGGAGAAAGGCGCTCATCGCCACGAGGGCTTCGACGAGGGCTGGCGAGAACGGGTAGAGCTCGCGGAAGGCCCGCTCGTCGCCGAGGTCGCCCATGAGGGTCGACTTGTCGGCCTGCGAGAGCTTGCGGAGCAGCTCCGCGAAGCCCTGCTCCAGCCGCGCGCGGGCGTCGTCGTCGCGCGGGCGCACCACGCGGCGGCGGATGATGGCGGGGAGGTTCCTGTCTTCGAGCTTGATGGTTTCGAAGCGCCCCTCCCAGAACTTGAGCGTGTCGGTGAGGAGCGCCGCGTCGGCGCCGACGAACTGGTGGCCGACCATCTCGGCGATGTCGCGCTGCCGCGCGGCGAAGCCCACGATGGCGACGGGGCGGCGGAGGTCCTGCGCCTCGACGAGCTTGGCGAGCTTCTGCACCTCGGCGTTGAGCCGCCCGCGGTCGCTCGCGAGGCTCGTGAGCCACAGGATCAGCTCGTCGAAGAACACCACCACGCCGTGGTAGCCGAGCGCGTGCGCGTGGCGCGACACCACGCCGAGCCCGGCGTCGACGTCGACCCACCGCTGCGCCTGCCCGGTGAACGCGGGGAACCACGTGCGCACGAGCGCGTCGAAGAGACGCCCCCGCTCGTCGAGGTCCTCGCTCTCGCAGGCGCGCTCGAAGCGTGCGGCGTCCCAGCGCTCGACCGCTTGCAGCTCGCCCCAGCCCTCGTCGTCGTCGGCGGCGCCTTCGCGCGCCGAGAGCTTCGCGAAGAAGGCCGCGTCGCCCACGTCGGCGCGCAGCGCGCGGGCGTTGTCGAAGAGCTCGCGGTCGCCGAAGAGGGGCGGCACGGGCGCCGTCGGGTGCAGCCTCCGCGCGGCGTCGACGTACGCGCGAAAGAGCCGCTCCTCGAGCGAGGCCGCGCCGGTCATATGCAGGTGCAGGCGCAGGAGGTTGCGCTCCCTCACCCACGCGTGCTTGTCGTGCAGGGCGTGGAGCTCGGGCTGCTCCCACGCGACGGCGTCGTTGGCGAGCAGCAGCGAGAGCACGGCCATGAAGTGGCTCTTGCCCGAGCCGAAGGAGCCGTGGACGTACGTGGCCGCGCTGGCGCGGTCGCGCACGGCCGCCTGCACGAGCGAGAGCGCCTGGTCGAACGCGAAGGCGATGTTGGGCGTGATGGCGTAGTCGCGCAGCAGCGTCTTCGGGCGCTCGACGCCGTCGGTGAGCTTGACGACAAAGTCGCTCTTGATGACCTCCTGCGGGAGGTCGAGGAGGTCGCGTAGCGTGGCGCTCATGGGCGCGCGAGTGTAGCGGAAGGGCGCGAGATCAGAAGGGGGTCGAGCGGGCGCGGGGCGCGGCGGGAGCGCCGGGCACGAGCCTCGGCACGACGCGCGCGGAGAGCTCGTCGAGAAAGGGCGTCAGGCCCGCCGCGACGCCGCGATCACGGAGCCGCGCGAGGTCCCCCAGGAGCCTTTCGTGATGGGCGCGCGCCTCGTCGCGGTCGAGCGGCGCGCTGATCGGATCGAGGCACAGGAGCCGCCGGAGCACCCGCTTCGCGTCGGTCGGCGCGTCGTTGGGGTGCGCCGTGAGGCGCTCGGAGCGCGTCCGCGGGTCGAAGCCAAGGAGCTTCTCCAGCTCGCGGAGCGCGTCGTGCTCGCGAGGGTCGTCTGGGGCGAAGCCCGCGACGAACCAGCACTCGGCGTCCTGGTGGGGCGCGGCGATCACGATCACGCGGTCGGGGGCGAGCGCCTCGTAGAACTGCACCACCTGCCGCAACCCGTCGAGGTTCGACGGGTGACCATCGGTGTCCTTCGCGACGAGCGTCACGGTGGGTTCCGGCGCGAGAACCTTCAAGAGAAGCTCTCGCCACTTCTGCGCCTCGGGTGCGAGCGGCTGTCCGCCAAGGTGCCCTCGGAGCTTGACCCGCTTGCCGCCAATCCGAGGAGGCTCCGCGTCGCCCTCGATGCCGCGGATCGAGTTCGTGTAGCGCAGCCCCTCGATCACGTCGGTGAGATCCTGGTCGCCGAGGAGCTCGGGGTCGTGCGCGAGGTTGTCGACGATCCACTCCTGCCCCGCGGCGCGCGCGACCTCGGCGATCGAACCTCGCAGCAGCGCGCAGAGCAGCACGGCGTGGGCGGTGTCTTCGCCCACGAGCGCCACGCGCGGGGCCTCCGTCACGGATGCGGCTCCGGCGCGGACGTGACCCAGTCCTCGCCGACGGTGCCCCAGAACTCCCCGACGCGCAGGAGCTTCAGCCACTTCGCGGCCTCGGGGTGCTCCGTGAGCGCGCGCGCGGCGGTGTTGCCCTCGGCGTCGCGGCCGAGCACGCGCACGTCGTCGGCGTCGCACGCGTCGACGAGGTCGGGCGAGTGCGTCGTCGCGAGGATCTGGAGGTCGGGCGTCGCCTTCAGGATGGCGTAGAGGCCCTCGATGAGTCGATGCTGCGCCGACGGGTGCAGCGCGCGGTCGAGGTCGTCGATGAGGAGCAGCCGGTGCCGCTGCGCGCCGGGTGCGTGCGCCATGGCGAGGATCGCGAGCGTGAGCAGCGTGCCCTCGCTGGCGTGCGCGGCCGGCACGATCGCGCCGTCGTCGAACTCGACGAGGAGCTCGATGCCCGGGAAGTTGCGCGTCACGGGCCTCGGGATGCGCTGGCCCTCGACGGTCAGGTACTCGATGTCGGTGCTGAGCAGCGCCGTCGAGCGGAGGTGCACGCGACGAAAGCGCGGGACGACCTTGACCACCGCGGCCTCGATCGCTTCGAGCGTGCCGTTGCGGAGGCGGTTCAGGTAGTCGAGGAACGCGGGCAGCCCAGTGCCATCGGGGCGCAGATGCGGCACGCCGGACACGACTGCGGAGGCCGCGATCCGCTCCGAGTCGAGCCGCACGCGCACCGCCTGCTCCAGGAACTCGATGTTGCGCGCCTCCGGCTCGGTGAACGGGCGCTGCTGCCGATCGGCGAGTTGAAGGGCGTCGAGATTTGCGAACTCGTGCGGCTGGTCATTCGTCGGCCTGAGCCAACGACGTATCGTCTGAGCACCGCCTGCCTTCGGCGCTTCGAGAATCACCGTGCATGCGTCGAGCGTCAGCTCCAGCCGCAGTCGGTCGGCGCCCGCACGTATCAGCGCGACCGGGTCCCAGCGGCCCTGGCCGAACTTCTCGTCCTGCGTATCGGCGCGCAAGCGAACCGCGAGCCCGGCGAGGAACACGGCCTCCAGCAGCGTCGTCTTGCCGATGCCGTTGGGGCCGACGAACACGGTCAGGGGCCGCAGCGACACCGTGAGGTCGCGGATGCCCTTCAGGTCGACGACGCGCAACGCGGTCAGCACGCGGGCTATAGACCGCGCGCGGCGTGGGGTGTCAAGCAGGCGGCGTTGCGCGCGCTGGCGGCGCCTCGGAAGCGCCCACGCGCTCGCTCGACGCGCGGGGAGCGACGGCGCCCTGGTCGTGCGTCACATGCGGAGCCCCTTGCGTCGGTCGCCGCCGCGCTGGTAGTCGTGGAGGATGTTCGCTCACGCCCACAGGGAGGGAAGCGCCATGGACATGAACTCTGCGACCGCACGACTCTTCTTTCTGACAGTCTCCTCGATGGCAGACCCGAACCACCTCGACGAACTCGAGGAGTTCGTCGGGAACATGAAGGCGTCGCGCGATCGAGGGATCGTCGCGAACGATGACCTCGTCCTCGAGTGCCTGTGGAACGACTACGCGATCCTGCTGGCGAAGCTCCCCATCATGGGGAAGATCATCCGCGCGCTCTTCGACGTGGAGATGATCGACGGCGTGATCGTGCTTCGCCCACGCCGCGGCGACAACGACGAGTAGCCGCTACGCCTCGCTCGCCTTCGCCTGCTTCGCGCGCGTCGCGGCCCTCTTCGGCGCGGCCCGCACCGCGACCGCGGGCCTCCATGCGCGGAGCTCGTCGACCGACCACTTGAGCGCGTGGCGCTCGTTGTCGACGAACTCCC
>JBDHVF010000143.1:0-12960 GCA_039809605.1 Polyangiales bacterium
GTCGGTATCGGAGCAAGGTTGAGGCCCGTGCACTGGCGGCGTAGTCCGTTGAGCTCCGAGCGCGATCCCGGCCCTCGCGGCAAGCTGGCGGCGCACGCGGGGAGAACAGAGAGCGTGCAGTACGAAGTGCGGCAATGCCCTGCTCTCATCGACCGTGAAGCGCATCATGTTGGACTCGAAGACCATCGCCTCGTCGAGCCATCCGACGATCGCTGCCTTGCCGATGTGCGACAGGCTGTTGACCCGGTTGACGACGAGATCCCCTTCGGCGAGCCCATACAGGGAGACCTCCTCCGGCGTGCACTCCAGACGCAGTCTGGAGCGGGTCACGACGTCCCCTTCGAGCCCGAAGTCGTTGATGCGAAGGATCGCGGTGCCACGCCCGTAGGAAGACGCCGGCTTGTACATGCCGTTCTGCGGCGTGCCCTGAAGCAATGATTCGAGACGCGTCCCTCCGTGCGTCGCGAGCGCGTGCTCCATCGATTCCGATCGGAACGTGAGCTTCAGTACCAGCGCGCTACGGACAGAGGCCAGGGTGCAATCCAGCGCGGCACGCGCGACGCGCAACACGCGCGCGATCTCGCGCTGCTCCTCGGCCGTCGGCAGCGGTAGAACAACTCGTTGAAGGTCGGGAACGTTGAGCCCCTTCTTCAACCTGTCGCCCTTCATGCCGTCGACCTGAGCCCAATACAGCGAACTCATCATGAAGTGCTGGGCGTAGGCGGGCAGGATCCTCGCCCGGTCGACGCGGAGCCTGATGAGGTACGAGGCGAACACGGCGGGTTCGCGGAGGTCGGAAACCAACAGTGACTTACCGGTCGTCGCTCCGATGCGAGCGACCACGATGTCTCCTTCGCGAAGGAGGAACTTTGTCAGTTCGTCGAGGGGGCGATCACACCAAGGGACGCGCTTCCAATCGACGCGCCCACCTTCGATGTCGGTGATCCTCAAAAACCGCGCCACCTTCGGCTCCCAGAGCGCGCTGGCAGTGAGTCCGTAGTCGGGCTGTTCGCAGAGCGACCCGAGCGTCGCCGTGGGCCACGGAGCGCGCGGCGCGGCGGTGCTCACGCGACCGCCACGGCCGGCTGCGCCCCGAGCTTCTTCAGCGCGTCGTGCAGGGCCTTGTCCGCCGCCGCGCGCTCGCGCTCGGCCGCGTGGAACGCCGCCAGCGCCTCCGCGAGCGTGGGCTGTCGCTCACCCGCCGCCGCGGTCACGTAGCGCTGCGGCGCCAGGGCCCAATCCTGCGCGGCGACGTCGGCGAGCGTCACCACGGCGCTCAACCCGGCCTCCGCCTTCCACGCGGCGAACGCCTCGGCCACGCGGTCGATCTGCGCGTCGGTCATCTCGTTCTTGGGGCGGCCCTTGGTGAACTGCGCCGAGGCGTCGATCATCAGCACCTCGCCGGGGTGCGCCTTCTTCTTCGAGAGGACCACCACGATCGCGGGCGCCGAGGTGTTGGCGAACATGTTCTCGGGCATCAGCACCACGGCCTCGACGAGGTCGGCCTCGACGACGGCCTTGCGGATGACGCGCTCCTTCGAGCCACCGCCGTCGCCGCTGCCGCGCGACCCCGCGCCCGTGTCGATGACCACGGCCATGCGGCCCGCGGCGTCGAGGCTGGCGAGCATGTGCTGGATCCACCCCCAGTCGGCCGACGAGGCGGGCGGGTACTCGTCGCCGAAGGTGAAGCGCCCGAAGGTGTCGTTCGCGTACACCGACTCGGGGAACTTCTGGTTCCACATGGGGTTGGCGACCACGCGGTCGAAGCGCTGGAGGCGGCCCTTGTCGTCGAGGAAGCGCGGGTTCGCCATCGTGTCGCCGATGCGGAGGTCGGCCTCCATGTCGTAGAGGATGGCGTTCATCTTCGCGAGCTGGAAGGTGACGGCCTGCTGCTCCTGGCCGTGGATGCGCAGGGGCTTCGCCTTGCCCTTCTCGGCGCCGTGGCGCGCGCGCCAGTGGAGGTGGCACTTGATGAGCAGTCCTGCAGAGCCACAGGTCGGGTCGTAGACGCTCATGCCGGGCTGCGGATCGAGCAGCCTCGCCATGAGCACGCCCGCCGAGCGCGGGGTGAAGAACTCGCCGCCGCTCTGGGCGCCCTCCTCGGCGAACTTCTGGAGCAGGTACTCGTACGCGCGGCCGAGCACGTCGGGCTCGCAGTCGTCGGGGCCGAGGCGTCGCTCGGAGAGCGTGTCGAGGAGCATGCGCAGGCTCGGGTCGTCGAGGTCGCGCTGGCCCTGCGTCTCGGCGTTGAAGTCGATGGTGTTGGCCATGAAGTCGAGCCGCGACGACGCCTTCGCGAGGCCGCGCAGCGCGGTGGTCACGCGCGCGCCGAGGCTCTCGCCCCTGCCCGCGGGCTTCGTGACCTCGGCCCATCGCGCAGACACGGGGAGCGCGAAGGTGACGAGCTTCGGGTCGGCCTTCACCATCGCCTCGGCCTTCGTCGCGTCGCCCTTCGCGAAGCGCGTGGCGATGTGCGCGAACTCGTGGTCGTAGCGGTCGGAGAGGCGCTTGAGGAAGAGCAGCGGGAGGATGTAGTCCTTGTAGCGGGGCGCCGCGACGGGGCCGCGGATCTTGCTCGCCGCGGACCAGAGCCACTGCCCGAGCTCGCTGTAGCTCTCGACCCCGCGGGCGGTCTTCTTCGGCCGCGCCGCCTTCTTCGCGGTGCCCTTCGCCTTTGCCATTCCGTGCGCTCCAACGCGGCGCGAGGGTGCCGCAAGCGTGCGGGCGGGCGCAAGGGGCGATGGGCGCGCTACGCGGGGGGCGGAGGCGTCTCGAAGTTCTGGAGTACGGTCTGCGCCCAGCGCCGCAGCCCGAAGGTGACCTCGGTCGCGGCCGTGAGGCAGCTCCAGAAGCGCACGTTGACCATTTCGAGGAGCTTGTCGCTGCTCCGCTGCGCCGCCGCGGTGCGCCCGGGGTCGCCGGAGGTGGCGTCGAGCACGAGCTGTTCGAGCCAGTGGTCGCCGTCGGTCTCGCTGTCGGGCGACGCGAAGCTCACGATGCCGATGGCGGGCCCGCGCGGTCGCAGCAGGAGCGGCACGGAGACGACCCAGCGGTAGTCGTAGGTGTAGTTGCTGCCGGCGTCGGTCTGCTCCTGGAACACCACGGAGCGCCGAGGGGCGAGGCCGCGGCCCCAGAGGGCGACCTTCGCGAAGCGGAACGCGTGCCCCGCGACGCCGCCGCCGTAGGGGAAGCGCACGCTCCACTGCTGGTTGGTGTGGCGGCCGAAGCACGGGAGCATCAGCCGCTTGTTCTCGCGGTCGTTCCAGACGAAGCCGAGCCACGACGAGCGGCTGCCGAGCGCGCCGACCTTGCAGTCGGAGAGCGCCGAGGCGACCTCGGTCGTGAGTCTGCCGACGAGTTCGTGGCCGGAGTAGCTCCCCCGGCAGAGGTCGAGGAGCTCGAGGGCGTGGTTGACCGCGTCGGCGGTGAGCGCGTGGCCTCGCGCCGCGGGCGTGTACGCGAGGGTGTACCTGTAGCCGCGCACGGGCCTGTCGACGTCGAGGGTCACCGTGCGGCCGTCGGCGCTCACGTCGACGGCGCAGCGGTTCTCCTCGTCCTGCACCCGCTCCCAGCGTTCGACGCCGTGGTCGTCGCGCGCCGCCTCGACCACGGGCTGCGCGCTTCGCACGATCGGCCCGGCGTGACACTCGACGTCGTCGGCGAACTCGTAGACGAGGCGCAGGTGCCCGTTGTCGAAGCGCACGACGTGGGAGCGGCCCGTGATCCCGCGCGGGAGCGCGGACGATCCGTGCGTCGTGGGGTAGAGGCGCTCGACGTCGAACTGGTCGAGCGCCAGCGCGTTCGAGATCGTGTAGCTCCACTCGCAGGTCTCGTACTGCCCGGCCCCTTCGAGTCGAAACCTGGTCCTGCCGCCCGGCTGGTCGCGCACGACCCTGACGGCGCCGGGGACCCTGGCGGTGTCGTCGCTCGCGATGGCGCAGAACGGGCGCGCGGGCATGGCGAGCACGAGCCCGTCGTCGCACTCGACGCCCGAGAGCCTGACCCGCACCTCGGCGATGCCGTCGGGGTACACCGTCCACGTGCGCTCCTGCCGTTGCACCCGCGCTCGGGCCGCGACCGGGGCGGAGGGCGTCGACGAGCGGGAGGACGTTGCGGGGGGCGCGGTCTTGGAGGGGATCGGGAAGACGCCCTCGTAGCCCTCGTGGTCGTCGAACAGGCTCGTGTCGACCGTCCACCGCCTGCGGTGGTCCCGTTCGAAGCGGATCGGGCGCACGCGGAGGTGGCGCTCGTGCAGGGATGCGCGGACGTAGAGCGCGCGGCGCGGCCAGTGCGGGCTCTGCCACGTGGCGCCCGCGGCGAGCTGGACGACGTGCCGCCCCGGGGCCACGCTCGCCTCGGCCTCGGTGTCGTGGAGGTGGCCCCGGAGCACGACGTCGACCGAGTTGAAGAGCTCGGTCTTGATCTGTCCGCGCTCGATGTCGTGCAGCCAGTCGAGCGGGTGGTGCATCAGCGCGACGCGAAGGTCGGGCGAGGCTTCGTTGAGCTTGCGCACCGCGCGGTGCAGCCAGCTCCGTCCGACCCAGAGCTGGCTGTGATCGCTCCCGTCGTCGCTGAACGTCGCGGTGTTGATCGGGAGCACGCCGACCCTCACGCCGTCGTGAAGCGAGACGACCGTCGGCGGCGCGCATGCGCTGAACCGCTCGGTCGGATGCACATCTTTGAAGTAGCTCTCGTGCCACTGCCGGAAGGCCCGCAGCTTCGCGAGGTGCCGATCTTCGGGGCGGACTCCCCTGGGGCGCTCCGTCGGCGGCGGTGACGGGGGGTCGGCGAAGAACGTGTCTGCTTCGGCCTCGGTCTTGAGGGTCCGCGGGAGGAGCACGCCGATCGGCCTGTCGACGTCGTGGTTGCCGGGGACGACGAAGAGCCTCTGCTTCGACAACCCTGCGGCGACGAGCAGGCGATCGAAGAACCCGCTCGCCGCCTCGTACTCCTTGTCCGCGCCGCGGTTCGCGATGTCGCCCGTGACGAAGATCAGGTCCGGCGCCCAGTCGTCGCGTTCGCGGTGTGTCTGCACCGCATCGCAGAGGCCATCGAGCACCGTCTCCCGATCGAAATCGCCGTGGTCGTGGGGCGAGAAGTGCAGGTCGGAGATGTGCAACCACGTGGCGACCTTTGGGCCGCCGCGAGCGACTGACGAGGACATCGAAACCCCCTACACGTGCGCGATCGGGAACCCGACGTGACGCTCACGTCGTGCGCGGTTCTTCTTTCGAAGCGATCTCCGAGGACATGGTCTGCGGGCGGTCAGCGGCCGCGGTCAGCGCGCGGGCGCGCTCGATGGCGGCCTTCAGCTCGGGGCTGTGGAAGCTCGCGGGACCGGGCATCAGGACGACGGGCTCGTGAAAGGTTCGGGCTCGGGTCATGGCTACCACCTCCAACCGGCGGGAGTATTGTGCCGCGGCTGCGCGCCTGTCCAGTGCAACGCAAGGGCATTGTGGACGTTGTCGCGCGTCACCGCCGCCTGCGCGCGTCGGGGTCGCCCCCCTCCACCGCGTGCGTCGCCGCCCGCACCGCCTCGCTCACGATCGCCGCGGGCGCCTCGCCGAGCGCCATCCACGCCCCGTCGCCGTGGGCCTTGCGGAACCGCAGCGCGCGCACGGTCGTCTCGCGCGCCGACTCGGCCCACAGCGCGATGCCCTCGACCTCGAGCGCCGCTTCGAACTCCCCGTACCGCTTGAAGAACGCCCTGCACGCGCCGCCTTCGAGCGGTGCAGGCTCCCACCCGGCGCGCGTCCACGGCTGCTGCCTCGCGCGCGAGCGGTCGGGCGCGGCGCGCAACACCTTGCCCTCGAGCGCCGCCCACGACGTCGCATCCCGCTCGCTCGGGTCTACGTGAAAGACCGCCCGCGCGAGCTGCGCGAAGGGCTGCGCGCCCACGTCGGCCTCGTCGAGCGCGCGCCGCCACCGCGCCCGTGACGTCGCGTCGAGCGAGGCCGGGTGCGCGATCGACACGGCCGTGGCGTCGCCGAGGGGCAGGGGCTCACCGCGCTCGCCCACGAGCGCCCCCTTCGCGGGGCGCGCGAGGGCGGGGTGATCTCGCGAGGAGGTCTCGACGCGCCACACGAGCCGCTCGGCCAGCGCGCGGAGCACGGGGTGGCCGGCCACGCGCGCGCGCCACGCCGGGAGCGCCCAGCGGCGCCCGGTGCACATGGCCGCTTCGAAGCGCCGCGCCTCGACCGCGATCACCTCGGGGAGCTCGTGGCGCAGGGCCTTCCATTGCGCGAGGGCGGCGGTCGAGCGCAGCGGGTCGTCGGCGCGCGCGGGCTTCGGCGGCGCGGTGAGCGCGCGCCCCTCGCCGTCGAGGAGCACGGCGTCGAGCACGCGCTCGCCCGCGGGGTCGAGGCACACGCGGAACCTCCGTCGCCCGTAGTCGAGCCACCCCCGGCCCTCGGCGTTGAGCCCCCAGCGCGGCACCACCGCGTCGGAGAGCTCGTCGCGCGACACGCCCCGCGTCGACGCCTCGGCCTCGAGCGCCGACGCGGCCAGCGCGCCGAGGGCGTCGTAGGCGAGCGCGCGCGCGATCTCGTCGAGCGCGCGCACGGCCCGGTCGCCCCCCTCGTACGCGAGGAGCTGCGCGGCCTGAGCGGCCAGCGCGCGCCGCCCCGCGCGGTGCCACTGCTCGATCTCGCGGCGCAGCGTGGGCACGACGTGGTCGCCCGCGAGCGCGACCGAGAGCGCGAGGCACCAGTGGTGCTTCACGTCGGCCCTGCGCGCGGCCCACGCCTCGACGAGCGCCACGGCCCACGCCGCGAGCGTGGCGCGGTCGAGCAGCGACGCGGCCTCGAGGGCGCGCTCGTCGAGCTCGGCGCCCGCGCGCGCGTGCTGGCAGAAGAGCACGTACTCGCCCACGGCCCACGGCGCCGCCGAGCCGTCGAGCCAGTGCAGCTCGGGCCTGCCCGTGAACCACGGCGCCACGGGCTTCGCGAGCGCGGCCACGGTCGCCGCGGCGCGCTGCGCGAGGGCCTCGGCGCTGCCCGCGGGCGCGGGGGCCTCGTGCGCGGGCTCAGGCTGCGCCTCGACGCCGTGCGTCTCGAGGATCACCCTGCGCACCCGCGCCGAGCGCTCGTGCGGGAGCTGGCGCTGCAGGGCCTCCCGCGCCGCGTCGCAGGGGATCGCCGCGAGGGCCTCGGCGGCCACGAGGCGCGCGTCGGCCGACGGGTCCGAGAGCATCGCGGCGACGGCGAGGGCCTCGGCCTCGCCGAAGTCATGGGCGGCCTCGAGCGCGATCACCTGCACGTCGCGGTCGGGGTCGCGCAGCGCGCGCAGGGCCCACGCGCCGCGGCCCTCCCACGCGACGGCCACGAGGCGCGCGAGCGCGGGGTGCGCGACGTGGGGCGTGCCGATGGAAGCGAGGTGCTCCATCAGCGGGCGCACGAGCGCGGCGGGGACCGCCTCGGTGGCGTCGAAGATCCACGTGCCCGGCGCCGCGCGCGCGACCTCGTCGAGCCGCGCGGCCCACCGCGCGGGGTCGCGCGGAACGAGCGCGCCGAGCGCGACGGCCTGCAAGGGGACCGACCACGCCTCGACGTCGGCGAGGGGCTCGTCGGCCACGAGGGCGGCCACGTCGAGGTGGGCGTCGGGCGCCTCGGTGAGCAGCGTCCAGAGGGCGACGTAGCGCTCGCCGGGCGGGGCGGCGCGGTCGGCGGCGAGCGCGCGGGCCCCGCTCACAGCGAGAGAAAGAGCTTGGTGAGCATGAAGTCGGTGATGAGGATCGAGATGGCCGCCACCACGACGGTGCGCGTGGTCGAGCGGCCGACGCCCTCGGTGCCGCCGCGGGTCTGCATGCCGTAGTAGCAGCCGATCATGGCGATGTTGACGCCGAAGAAGGGCGCCTTGCCGAGGCCCGACATGAAGTCCTGCATGTTGATCGACTCGAGGGCCGTGCGGAAGAAGAAGCCCATCGGGGTGTCGAACTGGAGGTTGGCGACCACCATGGCGCCCGCGAAGCCCGTCACGTCGGCGAAGAGGGCGAGCACGGGCACGAGGATCACGCACGCGAGCAGGCGCGGGGTGACGAGCTTCTTCACCGGGTCGGCGCCGAGGGCGCGGATGGCGTCGATCTGCTCGGTGACGGCCATCGAGCCGATCTCGGCGGCCATGCCCGACCCGATGCGGCTGCCGACGACGAGGGCGGTGAGCGCGGGCGCGAGCTCGCGGGTGATCGACAGGCCGATGACCCTTCCCACGTAGTCGGTGGCGCCGAAGCGCTCGAGGCCGAAGGCGAACTGCACGGTCATCACCATGCCGACGAAGACCGCGGTGATGATCGCGATGGAGACCGAGCGCACCCCCATGGACTCGAGCTGGTAGACGACCTCGCGCCACTCGAAGGGCCGCGCGAAGCACGCCACGACCGAGTCGCGGAAGAGGATGGCCATGCCCCCGAGCTCGTCGAAGAAGATCGTCGCGCGCTCGACCTGCTGCGTGAGCCAGGGCTCGCGCTTCGGCGGCGGCGGGAGCATCGACGGCAGCCGCTGCGGGGGCTTCTCGGGCGGCGTCGCGGAGCTCATGGCGCCAGCGGGGAGCGCGCGGTGTGGAACCCGCGCGCGAACGCGGCGAAGGCCGCGCGCCCGTCGTCGAAGCGGTCGGGCGGGGCGGCGTAGCCGAGGTCGTAGACGCAGCCGTCCTTCTTCATCACGTAGAGTTCGATGCTGCGGGCGACGCCGTCGAGGCGCGCGCGCACCACCACGTGCCGGGCCTCGCGCCCGTCGAAGGGGACGGTCTCTTCGAGGTCGAACTGCCGCTCGGTGAACCCGATGAGCAGGTGGTTGACGAGGGCGGGCAGGGGCGTGTCCTGCGAGCGCTCGCAGGTGTGGTCGACGTGCACGGTGCCGTTGGTCTCGGCGTCGAACCACGCGACGTCGTTGCCCTCGACCGCGATGCGCCGCCACGAGGGCGCCGTGGGGCCGAAGCGGTAGCTCAGGTTCGGCGCGATCACGGTGCTGTCTTGCACGCTCACCTCGGCGGCGCCCGAGCACGCGGCGAGCAGCACCGACGCGACGGCGATGGTCCAGGGCGCTTGCACGGGCGCGGACTCTACACACCTCGGCGAGAAATGCACTACCGCGCGCGCGCCTCGATGGTGACGCGGGTCATGCGCGTGGGCGTCGCGGGAGGCGTGGTGGAGTTCTGGTTGCGCGCGATGCGCCCGAGCGCGTCGGCGCCCTCGGTCACGCGGCCGAAGACGGTGTACTGCCCGTCGAGCGACGCGGTGGCCGCGAGGGTGATGAAGAACTGCGAGCCGTTGGTGTCGCGGGCCGACGCGCGGGCCATGCCCAGCACGCCGGGCCCGTCGAACGTGAGCTCGGGCACGGTCTCGGTGTCGAAGGTGTAGCCCGGGCCCCCGGTGCCCCACGCGCGGCGGTTGTCGGTGAGGGTGTTGGGGTCGCCGCCCTGCGCCACGAACCCATCGAGCACGCGGTGAAACGCGAGGCCCTCGAAGTAGTGGTGCAGCGCGAGGAACACGAACGAGTTCACCGTCACCGGCGTCTGCTCTTCGTAGAGGTCGAGCACCATGCGCCCCGCGTCGGTCTCGATCACCGCGCGGTAGTCGCGCCCGGCCTCGAGCACCATCGCGGGCTCGTCGAAGCTGCGCTCGGGCGTCTCGCTGAGGTACGGCAGCGCCGCGAAGCTCGCGGATGCGGCGTCGCGCGCGGTGGCATCAGTGGCGGCGGGCGCGTCATCGGCGGTGACGTCCGCGGTGACGTCCGCGGTGACGTCGGCCGGAGCCGCGTCGGGCGAGGGCGACGGGGCCGCGGCGCTCGAGGAGCACGCGCCCGCGAGCGCGGCGCAGAGCGCGAGGGTCAGGGGGCGGGTCATGGCGCGGCAGTGGATCCGCGCGGGCGAGGGGCTGTCAAGCTCCCCGCGGCCTCCGCCGTTGAACGGAGCGGCTGCGCCACCGTGCGCCAGCGCGCCGACGGCGTTGCGTGGCGGAGGTTCACGGTGCCCCGCGCGGCCGCTGGCTCTTCAACGATGGGCGCGACGGGTACGCGGATTGCGTTCCGCCGCCGCGGCCTCACGCGGAGGTTCTCGATGCGACTCGCACGGTCGGTACTGGTCATGGGCTGCCTCTTCGCGAGCGCGGCGAGCGCGCAGCCACGCCCTCGCGTTCGAAGGGCCCACGCGGCGTCGCGCGTCCATCACGGCGTGCGCGACCGCTTCGCGCGCACGGTGCTCTTCGGCGCGACGGTGGGCGTCGGCTCGCCGAGGGGCTTCGCGGGGGGCTTCGTCGAGCTGCGCCCGTGGCGCGCGCTCGGCCTCGCGGTGGGCGGGGGCGCGGGCGGTGGCTTCGGCCCGAGCCTCGACGTGACGGCGACGGTGGCGCCCCTCGGGGGAAGGGCCTGGGCGCTCGGCGTGGAGGGCTCGTTCTCGCATCAGTTCAGCTACGGCCGCTCGCTCGCGATGCCCGACGGGCGCGCGATGCCCGCGGGGTCGAACTGGCTCTCGGCGGGCGTGAGCTTCGAGGTGCGGCCGTCGAGGCACCTCATGCTGCGCGTGGGCGCGGGCCGCGCGTGGCTCGTCAACACCCGCGACTTCGGGCAGCTCGATCGCAACGAGCTGCGGTACGCCGAGGCGCAGTACGACGTCGTGCCGGGTGTCAACCCCCTCGACGCCAACCGCGCCGCGCTCGATGGCGAGACGCTCGGGGTGTGGTACGTCCACGTCGACATCGCGCCGTCGTGGCGCTGGTGAACGAAGGCTCCGCGGCCCGAAACCCCTCAGACAAGCCGTACATTTCTCGCATTGGTTGACGCCGCGGAAGCGCCACCGATACGATGATCCACGGAACAATGGCGACCACCTCCCCGGGGCAGCTGGCGGAACAGCTCCTCGCAGAGAACCTCATCACGGCGGACCAGTGCGAGGCCGTGTTGCACCGGGTGACGACGGAGAACGTTCGCATCGAGGACGCGCTCGTCGACGCGGGGGTGATCGCCGAGTACGACCTGCTCAAGTACCTGGCGAAGAACTACCGCACGCGCTTCGTGGTGACCTCGAAGCTCGCGCGCGTCGACCTCGACCGGGCCCTGCTCGACCTCGTGCCGCGCAAGGTCGCCGAGGAGCACCTGGTGTTCCCGGTGCTCTTCGACCCGGCGACGTCGTCGCTGTCGGTGGTGTCTCCCAACGCGGGCAACCCCGAGGTCGCGGCGGCCGTGCAGTCTGCCACGAGCGTGCGCGAGGTGAGGGTCTTCGTGGGCCGCCCCGCGGCGGTGCGCGCGGCCATCCAGAAGCACTACGCGGGAGACATCTACGCCTTCGCGCACGCCGACTCGTCGGGCCGCGAGCAGTACATGTCCCTGCTCGAGCTCTACGACCGGCAGAACATCCGCCTCGACCAGCCCTCGGCGCCGCCCTCGGCCGAGCGCCCGCGCGACCGCGTGCTCAGCGAGCGCGACATGGCCGCGCCGCGCGCCGCGGCGGGCGTGAGCGCCAGCGGCGTGGTGGCGCTGCTCGAGGCCACCAACGTGCTCATCTCGCTGCTCGAGAACAGCCGCGGCGACCTGCGCGGCCACTCGGCCCTCGTCTCGCGGTGGCTGCGCAAGCTCGCCGAGCGCATCCGCCTGGGCGACGCCGAGGTGCTGAGCCTCGCGATGGCGGGCCTCCTGCACGACGTGGGCAAGACGTCGACCTACCACCTCACGGCCCTCAACGTCGCGCAGTTCGAGAGCCACAAGGCCGTGGCGGCCAAGGCGTTCATGACCCCGCTGCGGCTCTTCGAAGCCGTGGCGCTCGAGGCGACGACCACGCAGGCCATCCGGCACATGTACGAGCGCTTCGACGGCGGGGGCTTCCCCGACGGGCTCGAGGCCAAGGAGATCCCGCTCGGCGCGCGGCTTCTCGCGGTGGTCGACACCTACGCCGACCTCACGCAGAACTCTCGCAACCCCTACCGCCGGGTGCTCACGCCGGCCGAGGCGTGCGACGTGCTCGACCGGCAGAAGTCGTCGGTCTTCGACCCCAACCTCGTCGACCTCATGCGCCACGCGGTGACCGGCGACGACCTGCGCGCGCGCCTGCTCGCCGACCGCCCCGGCGTGCTCGTGGTCGACCCCGACCCCGAGGAGAGCGCCGTGCTCGAGCTGCGCCTGCTCGAAGAGGGCTTCGACGTGCGCGTGGCCCGCACCGCCGACGAAGCCCTCACGGCCCTCACCCGCGGCGTCGCCGAGGTGTGCATCTCCGAGACCGAGATCGCCGGCGTGTCGGGCTTCGACCTGCTCGTGCGCGTGCGCGGCAACGCCGCGACGGCCAACCTCTCGTGGATCTTTCTCACCCGCGACTCCCGCAAGGACGCCATCGCGCGCGGCTTCGAGCTCGGCGCGGGCGACTACGTGCTCAAGCCCGCGCCCGCGGCCGTGCTGGTCGCCAAGGTGCGCCAGCTCATCGCGCAGCGCGCGGCGCGCCAGCCGCGCGGGGTGTCGGGCTCGCTCGCCGAGCTCGCGCTCACCGACGTGGTGCAGGTGCTCTCGCAGGGCCGCAAGACGGGCCAGCTCCGCGTGCGCAGCGGCAACGAGCAGGGCGAGGTGCACTTTCTCGAGGGCCAGATCATCAACGCCCTGTGGCCCGGCCTGCGCGGCGAGGAGGCGTTCTACGCCCTGCTCGGCCTCACCGCGGGCGACTTCGCCTTCGACCCCACGTTCAAGCCCGCCGCGAGGGTGATCACCGGCGGCGTCGAGGCCCTGATGCTCGAGGGCGTGCGCCGCATCGACGAGCGCCGCACCGCGCGCTGACGCGCGCCCGAGAGGTTTTCCTCCGCGCGCAGCCGCGATAGGGTCTCGGCCGCTCCCCATGAGACCGCTCCTCGCTTACGAAGCCCTCGCGCTGCTCGCGCTCTCGGGCTGCGCCACGCAGCGCCTCGACCCCGGCGGCCGCCCCCCGCCCGACGACGCGCAGACCGACGACGTCGCCCCCACCGACGACACGGCGCCCGACGACGTCGCC
>JBDHVF010000144.1:0-12932 GCA_039809605.1 Polyangiales bacterium
ATCATGCCCTTCTGGGACGACCTCCAGACGCGCCCCGCGGGCGTCTGCGTCGCCACCCTCGGCCGCGCGCCGGGGCGGCTCTTCGTGGTGCAGTGGTCCAACGTCGACCTCCAGGACCGCGGCACCTCGGGCGACCTCGGCGCCTCGCTCAACTTCGAGGTCGTGCTCGAGGAGGCCACGCAAGCCGTCGACGTGCTCTACGGCGACATGGCAGGCGACAGCCGCGCGTCGGGCGGCAGCGCGACCGTGGGCATCCAGCGCGGCGACGGGACGCTCTACGACCAGGTCGCCTTCGACACGGCCGATAGCGTGCGCGCCAACAGTTCGATCCGTTGGACGCCGCCCATCGCGAGCACCTGCGACGGCGCGGGCACCTGCACGGCCTGCATGTCCGGTGAGACCTGCGACGGCCGCGACAACAACTGCAACGCGCTCGTCGACGAGGGCATCCCCGACATCTCCTGCGGCGTCGGCGCGTGCCGGCGCACCGTGCCCGGCTGCGACCACGGCGCCGTGCCGAGCTGCACCCCCGGCACGCCCACCTCGGAGATCTGCAACGGCCTCGACGACAACTGCAACGGTTCGGTCGACGAGATGTGCGCGGGCACCATCACCTGCCCCGCCGACGTGTCGATGTTCGCCGGCGACACGCGCTCGTTCTCGGTCACCACGGGCGGCGTGCTCCGCAACTTCACCTGGACGATCCTCTCGGGGCCGACGGGCGGGGCCTCCACCGTCACGTGGAGCCCGAACCCCCCGACGGCCACCACCGAGTCGTTCCGCACCTTGATCGTGGGGGTGTACCGCATCCAGGTGAGCGCGATCGACGGGCTCAACCAGACCCGCGCCTGCGCGTTCAACGTCACGGCCAACTCGCGCGGCCTGCGCGTCGAGCTCACGTGGAACGGCACCGGCGACGTCGACCTGCACCTGCACAACAACGTCAGCGGCGCCTGGTTCAACCGCCCCAACGACTGCCACTACGCCAACATGACCCCCGCCTGGGGCGCCGCGCAGGACGTCGACAACGTCACCGCCAACGGCCCCGAGAACATCCGCATGAACACCCCCACCGTGGGCCAGACGTACACCATCGCGGTGCACAACTACGCCCGCGGCGCCGGGCGCGTCGCCACCGTGAAGGTCTACTGCGGGCCCACCGCCGGCACCACGCCCAGCGCCACGTACACGAGCCTCGCCCTCGCGGGCTCCTCGTCGGGCAACTGCACCTCGAACGCCTTCTGGAAGGTCGCCAACGTGACCATCCTCTCCGACGGGTCGTGCGCCATCGTGCCGATCAATACGTACACCACGTCGAACAACGCCTGCTCGACGCGCTAGCGCCGCACGCCCCGCGCGCGGTTGTGATACACCCCGCGCCGCCATGCTGACCCTCCGAGACGAGCTCGGGCGCCTCGCCGCGAGCGCCCTGCGCGAGCGCTTCCCCGAAGGCGCCGTGCCCGACACCCTCCCCGTCGACCGATCCCAGAAGGCCGACCTCCAGACCTCGGCCGCGATGCAGCTCGCGCGCGCGCTCAAGAGGCCCCCGCGCGAGATCGCCGAGGCGCTCACCGCGGCCCTCGCCGCGCACCCCGCGGTCGAGCGCGCCGAGGTGGCGGGCGCGGGCTTCGTCAACCTCACCCTGCGCGACGCGTGGGTGGCCTCGAGCGCCGCGGGCTGTACGCATCTGCGCGACGTGGGCCGCGGGCGCGTCGCGGTGATCGACTACTCGTCGCCCAACGTCGCCAAGCCCATGCACATCGGGCACATCCGCTCGACCATCCTGGGCGAGGCGATCAAGCGCGTGCTGCGCGCCGTGGGCTACGACGTGGTGGCCGACAACCACCTGGGCGACTGGGGCACGCAGTTCGGCAAGCTCCTCGTGGCGTACAAGCGCTGGCTCGACCCGCAGGCGTTCGAAGAGAACCCCGTGGGCGAGCTCCTGCGGCTCTACGTGCGGTACACCGACGAGGAGAAGCGCCAGCGCGGCGCCGCCGCACCGAAGGCCGAGGGCGACGATGAAGACGTCGCGGTCGAGGCCGACGCGCCCGAGATCCTGCGCGAGGCGCGCGCCGAGCTGGTGAAGCTCCAGCGCGGCGACGCCGAGAACGTGCGCCTCTGGAGGCTCTTCGTCGACGCGTCGATGCGCGAGTTCGAGCGCGTGTACGCGCGCCTCGGGGTGCGCTTCGACGTGGTGCTCGGCGAGAGCTTCTACAACGACCGCCTCGCGTCCACCGTCGATCGCCTGCTCGCCGAGGGCATCGCCGAGCCGAGCGAGGGCGCCGTGGTGGTCACCTTCGACAAGGCCCGCGACGGCGAGGCCATGCCGCCGCTCCTCGTGCGCAAGGCCGACGGGGGCTTTCTCTACGGCACCACCGACGTCGCCACGGTGCTCTACCGCGAGGAGCGCTGGCGCCCCGCGCGCGTGATCTACGTGACCGACGAGCGCCAGCAGCTCCACTTCAGGCAGTTCTTCGCCGCGGTGAAGCGCCTCGGGGTGACCACGCCACTCGAGCACGTGTGGTTCGGGCTCATGCGCCTGCCCGAGGGGACCATCAAGACCCGCGAGGGCAACACCATCGGCCTCGAGTCGCTGCTCGACGAGGCCGAGCGACGCGCCCTCGACGTCGCGCGCCAGTGCAACCCCGACCTGCCCGAGGCCGAGGCCCGCGAGGTCGCGCGCATGGTGGGCATCGGCGCGGTGAAGTACAACGACCTCTCGCGCGACCGCACCACGCTCGTGACCTTCACGTGGGACAAGGCCCTCGCGCTCACGGGCAACACCGCGCCCTACCTCCAGTACGCCCACGCGCGCATCCGCTCGATGCTGCGCAAGGCCGCCGAGCAGGGCTTCGAAGCGGGCGAGGTGGGCGAGCTCGCCCCGGCCGAGCGCGCGCTCGCCATGCGCCTGCTGGGCTTCGACGAGGCGGTCGACGAGGTGGCCCGCACCCTCAAGCCGCACCTGCTCTGCGAGTACCTCTACGAGCTCTCGACGGCGTTCTCGAGCTTCTACAACGAGCACCCGGTGCTCAAGGCCGAGCCCGCGTCGCGCGCTTCGCGCCTGCGTCTCTCGCTTCTCACCGCCACGGTGCTGCGCGAGGGCCTCGCTCTGCTGGGCATCGAGGCGCCCGAGCGCATGTAGTCAGCGTTCAGGTCGCGCCCCGTCGCTCGCGCGACAGGGCTTCCGCGCGTGGCGATCGCGTACTAGTGTCCGCGCCGCCGTGGAGTTCAAGGACCTCGCCCATTCCTCGCCCCGCGTCGAGACGACGCTCGACCGGCTCTTGGTGACGCTCATCAACGACGAGCGCGACCTGCCCTTTCTCTACCTGATGATGCAGTGCGCGGCCGTGGCGCTGATGGGCGTCGGGCTCTTCTTCGTGCGCGACGAGCGGCTCTGGTACGTCGCGCCGGTGTACTGGGCGGTGTGGGCCTTCGGCGTGCTCGACCGGTTCATCCTCATGCTGCACTGCACGTCGCACCGCACGCTCTTCAAGAAGAGCCACGGGTGGATGAACCAGATCATCCCCTGGGCGCTCGGGCCCTTCATGGGCGAGACGCCCGAGACGTACTTCGCGCACCACATGGGGATGCACCACCCGGAGAACAACCTCCCCGACGACCTCAGCAGCACGATGAGGTACCGCCGCGACAGCCTCGCGCACTGGCTGATGTACTACGGCGACTTTCTCGCGCTCGGCCTCGTGCGCCTCGCGGGCTACCACCTGCGCAAGGGCAACCGAAAGATGCTCGCGCGCACCGTCGTGGGCGAGCTGAGCTTCTACGCGGTGGCCCTCGGGCTCATGGCGTTCAACTGGCGCGCGTCGCTGGTGGTGTTCGTCATCCCCGTGGTGGTCGTGCGGCTCCTGATGATGGCGGGCAACTGGGGGCAGCACGCGTTCGTCGACGCGCGCGACCCCGGCAACGCCTACAAGAACAGCATCACGTGCATCAACTCGCGGTACAACCGCAGGGCCTTCAACGACGGCTATCACATCCACCACCACGTCAAGGCCCGCGCCCACTGGACCGAGCTCCCCGCGGAGTTCAGGGACAACATCGAGACCTACGGGCGCGAGGACGCGATCGTGTTCGAGGGCATCGACTTCTTCATGGTGTGGGCCTTCCTGATGACCGGGCAGTGGAAGGCCCTCGCGAGGCGCTTCGTTCGCCTGCCGGGCGCGCCGGAGCGCACCGAGGCCGAGGTGATCGAGTTCCTCAAGTCGCGCGTGCAGCCCATTCCCACGGTCGAGGGCGAGGCCGGCGCGGCGGTGTAGTCAACGCGCGCTGGGCGAACCGTCAGACGGGCGACCATGGGGCGTCAGACGGGCGGGGCGATCGGCGAGACGCGACCGGCTTCCGCTGCGTCGTCCCACGATGACCCGATGAGCTCACCCGCCGAACACGTCCTCGCTGCTCTTCGCGGTCGCTGCGCGCGTGATCCACGCGTCGAGCGTGGCGGCTTCGTCGCACGCCTCGATGCGCGCATCGTGCTCGGCCGAGCACGTCAGCCCACGCGCCGTGAGCAGCGTGCGCAGCGCCTCGCGACGGCCCCGTAGCGCGCCCCTCGCTTCGCCCCGCGCTTCACCGCGCTCGACCTCGGCGACGATGACGGGATTGCGGCGCGCGATCAGCGCCTGCGCGACGGTGTTGTCGGCGAGGATGCGATCGACGAGGGCGCGGGCGGGTACGGGCACTCGGAAGCAGCGGTCGGTGATCACCGCGTCGGGCGCGAGCTCGATCCAGTCGTGGTGGGCGTGGTCCCATTCGTAGACGGCGCGGGCCGCCACGCGCAGGGCGAACAGCCGACGGACGCCGCGGGCCGCGAGCTTCTCGACCTTGTCGGTCGCGTGGCTCATGCGCTCGGAGTCGAGCACCTCGAAGGCGATCTCCTCGAGCTTGCGTCCCCCCGTCTTCGCATCGAGTTCAGCCGGGAACACGCTGATGTCGGGCGCCGCGTCGGAGTCATCATCGAGGCGGGTGAGCATGTCGACGGCGCCCGCGTAGCCGTCGGCCAACGCACCCGCGAAGACGTGCGCGGCCTCGAAGTGCCTCGTGCCGTGGGGCTGGTTGGAGCCCATCATGCGAATCACGCGACCGTCGAGGATCTGCGCGTGCGCCTCGGGCGCCACCAGACGCTCGTCGACCGCGGGCAGGCGCTCATCGCGACCGGGCGCGCGGCCAGGGAGCGACGAAGCCGCCGAGCCGGGAGCCACGAGCGCGGGATGCGAAGCGCGCGGCGAATTCATGGCGGCAGTGTGCCACGAAGCGGGAGCGCGCGGTGATCTTCGGGGCCAGCGCCTACGTCGGCCCTCCCGCAGCATCGCGTCTCTCAGCCGCCGTCGCTGCGCGACCAGTGGCGCACGGTCACCACGTCACCGCCCGCGGCGGGCGCGGACCTTCGCCTGCACATCGGCTGGCAGCGTTGCGATGTAGTCCTCCGAGAGTGCGCGGAGCGCATCGTCGGGCAGCGCGAGGACGAACTGCTCGGGCGTGAGCCCCGTGAGCCGCTGCTCGGGCGTGAGCCCCGCGAGCCGGTCTTCGATCGGGGCGCTCTCGATGAGCGCGCGCCTCGCTTCGGAGACGGAGTGAACGACCTTGGCGGCGTCCTTCATGAGCCTGCTCCAGTTGGGGTCCTTGCGGAAGCGGTCGACGCACTGCACGAGGAACTGGAAGAGCTCCTCCTCCTCGTCGTCGAGTGCGGGGATGTCTTGCGGGCGAGCGACATACTGCGGCGACAGAGTATACAGCAGGCGGTCACCCTCGGCCGGGTACGCCACGGCCGTCTCCACCACGCGCAGCGCGAACACGCCGAGCGTTCCCTCGTGCACGCCCGGTGGCGTGGTCGCGGCGAGCAAACCGCCCAGGCGCCCGACCTGCGCGGCGAAGCGCGGCGTGAGCGTGGGGGCGATCACGCGCAGCGCGAGCTCCGCGGGGTCGGCCACGCTCTCGAGCATCATATATTGCGGCGCGTAGCCGAGGAGCTGCAGGGCGTCGCGCGCTTCGAGTTCGTCGGTGGGCCCCTTGAGGTGCACCAGCGTGTGCGTGCGCAGAGCGTCGAGCACGCTGCGCAGGTGCGTCGGCGCCGGAGCCGTGCCCGCGCGGCGCTTGCGGATGATGACCGTGTCGACGCGCTGCGGCTCCTTGGTGAGCTGGAGCTCGGGGAGCAGCCGGTACCACTCGCGCGGCAGCAGGTGCTCCAGCAGCACCACCAGCAGCGGGTGCCACGCGGTCTTCATGTGGCGCATCGCTCGCGGCGTGCGGTCGGCCATCGCCGCGAGCGCTGCCACCCTCATCGCACGGTGCGCAACGTTCCGGTAGGAGAGGAGCGCCGCGCTCGTGTACGCCCGGCGTCTCCGCGGCGGCCGCGAGAAATCCGTCGCCCCGACCCGCGCATGTTGGCGACCCCGCGCGGTGGAGAGGAGAGCTCACGGCAGCACCGAAGAAGAAGTCACCCACGCGCTCGAAGCCCGCCCGCAAGGCCCCCGCGGCGCGCGCGAAGCCCGCCGTCCACGCGATCGACGTGGCCACGCTCGACGCGAGCAACGACCTGCGGATGCCCGACGTGGCGGTGCTCGCGGTCGCGAAGCGCGCGGAGGACCTCGCGGGCGTCGTGCGCTCGTTGCGCGGGCCGCTCGCGCTGGCGAAGGTGACCGTCGGTGACGCCGACCGGCTCGACGCGCTGGCCGCGCTCCTTCGCACGAGCGAAGGCGACTGGCAGAGCGCGCGCAAGACGATGGCGACCGGCACGGTGGCGAAGTGCCGCGAGCCGCTGCTCGCCGGGCGCAACGACCTCTACGGCGCGATCGACGCGTTCGTCGACGACGAGCGCGCCGCGAAGGAGCTCGAGGAGATCGGCAGCGTCGACGACGACGACGATCTCGAGGCAGACACCTCGCGGCTCGTCGCGCTCGCGCGCAATCACCGCTCCGACCTCGAAGGCACCGAGATCAGCCCCGCGAAGCAGGAGCGCCGCAACCGGGTGTTCTGGGCACTCTCGGCGCTCGATCGAACCGTCTGCAAGCGCGGGCGCTTCGCGTTCCGCGCGGACCCGAAGCGCAGGGCGGCCTTCGGCTCGTACATGGGCGAGGTTCGTCGCGCGAAGAAGGCCGCCCGGGCAACGGCGCGCAGAAGCCCGCGGCCCCCGCGAGCCCGGTGGCCGCCCCGGTGCGCCACGACAACGGCGGCGCGTAGCCCCGTCGCGGGCTCCTCTCGCCCTACTTCACTTGCGAGAGCCGGGGCGGCTGAAAATCCTCTGCGCGTGCGAGCGCCGGGTCGTTGCGGGACGCGTCGGTGAGGTCGGCGCCGTCCCAGCGGGCGGCCGCGTCGCTCGCGCGGTGCAGGTTGGCGCCGCGCAGGTCGGCGCCGCGCAGGTCGGCCGCGTCGAGCTTCGCGTGGGCGAGGTTCACCCACCGCGCCTTCGCGTGGTCGAGGCGCGCCTGGCGCAGGTCGGCCTTCTCGAGGTTGGCCCGCTCGAGGCGCGCGAGCGTGAGCTGCACCCCGATGGCGCTGGCGCCCACGAACATCGACTCGCGAAGGTCGGCGCCGCGCAGGTCGGCCGCGTCGAGCTTCGCGTCGCTCAGGTCCGCGTAGCGCATGCGAGCCTTGAGGAACACCGCGCCGCGCAGGTCGGCCCCGTGCGCGATGCACCGCTCGAGGTCGGCCTCGTCGAAGCGCGTCGCCGCCGTCTTGCAGCCCGACAGGTCGACGTCGGGGAGCTGGCACCGCGAAAAGTCACACCCGCGCAGGTCGCAGCCGAGCATGAGGGCGCGCTCGAAGCGCGTGGTCGGGCCGAAGCGCGCGCGCGTGAGGTCGCAGCCCGTGAGGTTGACCCCCGCGAGGTCGGCGCCCGTGAAATCCGCGTGGGCGACGTCGGTGCCCTCGAGCGTGGTGTGCGTGAGTCGCGCGCCCGCGAACGAGGCCGACTCGACCGACGCGGCGTCGAAGTACACGGCCTCCATCGAGGCGCCGTCGAAGCGCGCGCCCTGGCAGCGCGCGCCGGTGAACGTCGCGCCGTCGAGCGCGGCCCGCGAGAGGTCGGCGCCCACGAGCGACGCCCCGTCGAACGCGGCCTCGCGCAGGTCGCAGCCCGCGAGGCTCGTCGACGCGAGCGAGGCCCGCGTGAAATCGCTGCCCGCGAAGCCCGCCCCCTCGGCCCGCGCCCCCTGCATGTCGCAGTCGCGGAAGCTCACCTCGGCGAAGGCCGTCTCGCGCAGGTCGGCGCCCGCGAGCGAGCACCCGTCGAGCGCCGCGCCCTCGGTCACCGCCCCGCGCAGGTCGGCGCCGCGGAGCGAGGTCTGCGCGAACGACGCGTCGCGCAGCGCGGCGCCCGCGAGGCTCGCGTCGTCGAGGGCGCAGCCCTCGAAGGTCACGCCCGTGAGGTCGGCGCCCGCCAGGCTCGCGCCGGGGGCGCGCACCTCGACGAGGCTCGACCCCGTGAGCACCACGCGCGAGAGGTCGAGGCCCGACGCGTCGACGGCGCGCATCGACGTCTCGGTCATCTCGGCGGGAGGCGCCGCGAGGCCGCGCAGGTCGCACTCTTCGAAGGTGCACCCCCGGAGCGCGGCGCCGCGCAGGTGCGCCCCCGACCACGCCCCGCCCTTGACGTGGGCCGTCACCCACTCGGCGCGGTCGAGCCGCGAGCCCGAGAGGTCGGGGTCGACGAGCGTCGCGCCCACCACGCACAGCTCGTCGAGCGCGCACCGCCGGAAGGCGCAGCGGTCGAGCGTGCCGTGCAGCACCAAAAGCCCCGCGACGTCGCTGTCTTCGAAGCGCCACTGCGTCGACGTGCAGTCGTGCAGGGCCGAGCGCGCGACGGTGGCGCGGCGCATGACCCAGCGCGCGACCACCGAGCGCACGAAGCCCACGCGGTCGAGCGCGCTCTCGACGCCCGCGCCGTCGGGCTCGAAGGCGACGCCCGCGAGGTGGCACTCCTCGAAGCGCACGTTCTCGAGGGAGCAGCCCTCGAAGCGCACGAAGGTGAGCTTGCAGCGCGCGAGGCGCGACGCGCGCAGGGCCACGCCGACGAAGCGCACGCGCCGCAGGTCGAGGTCGGCCAGCTCGACGTCGTCGAGGGTGACGCCGCGCACGACGGCGTCCTCGAGCAGGAGCGATTCCGCGAGGCGCCCGCGCAGGGCCTCGACCGAGGTGATCTCCGTCACGCCGTGCGCTCCTCGCCCTCGAGGTGGGTGCGGCCCACGTCGGCGAGCGTGAGCTGGGCGCCCTCGGTCTTCGCGCGCCAGAGCTGCGACGCGAAGAGGTTGGCGCCGCGCAGGTCGGCGTGCGAGAGGTCGGCGGCCTCGAAGCTGCCCTCGAACACGTCGGCCCCGAGCGCGCTCGCGCCCACGAGCACGGCCTCTTGAAAGCACGCCCCGCGGGCCCTCGCGCCGTCGAGCCGCGCGCGGACGAGGTTCGCCCCCGTGAAGTCGGCCTTGGCGAGCGTGGCGTGCGAGAGGTCGGCGTCGTCGAGCACGCTGCCCGCCCACTGCGAGCCGTCGCCCTTCACCCCCGCGAGCGCGGCGCGCTCGAAGCGGGCGCCCTCGGCGGGGCGCGCGGCGGTCATGTCGGCGCGCTCGAAGCGGGCGCCCTCGGCGCGGCAGCGCTCGAGCGAGGTGTTCACGAGCGACGCCTCGGTGAAGTCCGCGCCCGTGAGCGCCGCCTCGGTGAAGTCCGCGAGCGTGAGGGCGGCCTTCACGAAGCGCGCGCCCGCGCACCGGGCCCGGTGAAAGCCCGCGCGTTCGAAGCTCGCCTCCTCGAAGTCGCAGCGCTCGAAGCTCGCCTCCTCGGCCTCGGCCTCGTCGAACTTCGCCTCGCGGAAGTTCGCCGCCTCGGCGCGCGCGCGCGTCAGGTCGGCCCCGATGAAGCTCGCGCCGCGCGCGAAGCTGCGCGAGAGGACGGCCTCGGCGAGCACGGCCCCGTCGAACACCGTGCCCTCGAGCCGGCAGCGGTCGAGGCGCGCGCCGCGCAGCACGGAGCCCGTGAAGTCCGCGCCCGAGAGGTCCATCTCCGAGAGGTCGAGGCCGGTGAGATCCATCTCCGCGAGGGGCTCGCCCTCGGCGGCGCGGCGCTCGACCTCTTCGCGCGTGACCTCTGAGGGCGCGTCTCCCTCGTCTTCGTCGGGCGCCGGGGCGGCCGCGGCGCGCACCTCGTCGGGCACCGGCTGCCCGGTCTTCTCGAGCGCGGCGACCACCTCCGACGCGGGCGTCATGGGCTTCGACGGCGGCGCCGCGGCCGCGAGCGCCGCGAGCGTCACGCCCGCGGGCGCGAGGGCCTCGTTGAAGCGCGCCGTCATGCGCTGCACGCGGGGGTCGGCCTCGACGGGCGCCTCGGGAGGTTCTGCGAGGTCGTCGCTCGCGTCGGGCTCGGCCTCGGGCGCCTCGTCGTCGCCGTCGAGCTCGCGGATCTTCTGCCACATGAGCGCCTCGCACGCGGCGAGGTCGAGCGGCGCGGCGTCGCCGGGCGCGTCGAGGTAGAAGAGCCGGTCGACGTCCGAGAGCTTCTCGTCGGCCACGTCGATCGACCCCCGCCAGAGGCAGTAGACCTGCTCCTTGTCGGCGTCGACGGTGATCGTGTCGAGGCGCATCGCGAGCTCGGTGAACCACCGCTGCCCGTCGGCCCCGCGGCGGTCGACGAAGGCCCGCACGCGGCGCCCCGGGAGCCGCGTGTCGACCTCGGCGAGCGTCGGGTGAAGTCCGCGCAGCACGATGCGCTCGTCGCCCTGCCAGTACCCGTCGATCTGCTGCTCGGCCGGCGCGGCGTTGAAGTACGCGGGGGAGAAGTCCGCGGGGTACCACGGCCAGCGCGCGCGGCGCCACGCGTCGTCGTAGGTGCCCGCGTGGCGCAGCCGCGCGCGCCACATGCGGTGCAGCGGGCCCAGGTGCGCCGGCGGCGGCCGCGCGCCCGGCGAGCGGATGAGCGCGAGCGGGTCTTCGAGGTTGGGCAGCAACACCACGCGACCCTGCGGCGTGTCGACGGGGTCGATGCCGCAGCCCGCGGGGTTCTCCGCGAACGACGGCCCGCCGAAGGCGCGCTCCCAGCGCAGGGGCATCTGCGTGAAGGGCGCGGGGCCCACGAGCGCGCCGCCCGATGTCCAGTGCCGGTCGCCGATCACGGCCAGCGCGCGGTCGACGCGGCCCACGCGGAAGCGCACGTGCACCACCGTCGCCGGCGCGCCGTGCGGGGCGTGGCAGGTGCCCGCGAGCATGCACTCGCCGCGGGGCTTGACGAGCGCGAGGTCGCCCTCGAGCCTCGGCGACGCGGAGGGGTCGTCATCCCAGTGCGCGTCGCCCTGGCAGGGGACGGGCTTCTCGACCTCGGCGCACACGCCGCCGTGCACGAGCGCGTAGGTGGCCTTCACCACCACCGTCATCGTCACCTGCGGCGGGCGGAGCTGCCAGACCGCGTACGAGAACTCGCAGTTCGAATCCCTGGCGACCCGCATTGCCCGTTCCGCAGCCTCAGCCCGCCACGAGCGAGCCGAGCACCTCGAGCTTCTTCTTGAGCTTCTCGCTCTTGGCCTCGATGGCCTCCTTGACCTTGAGGCTCCTGCTCATCTTCGCCTCGCCCTTCACGTCGACCTCGCTCTTGAAGAGCGACTTCTTCACGACCTTCATCTCCGAGTCGACCACCATCGTCGAGGCCTTCACCCCGAGGATCGTCTTGACGTTCACCGCCATGCGCCCCGAGCGGATCACCACGTTGGTGCTCGTCTGCGAGTAGCTCAGCGCGTTGACCTTCATCTTCGCCGTGGTCACCACCACCGCGGGCGCCTCGAGGCCGATCACCCCGAACGACATGAGGTTGCAGATCGCGCCGCCCTTCATCTCGGCCTTCACCATCGCGAAGATGCTGGCCTGCTGCGTGACCATCTCGGCCACCGAGGCGGCGTTGACCGAGAACTTCACCGCGGTCTTGAACTCGATGTTGCCCGTCGCGGTGCCGGTGATCTTCGCGTTGGTGAGCATCGAGATGCCCGCGGGGCCCTGGATGTCGACCTTCGTCTCGCCGCCCGCGCCCGCGAGGCTCGTGGCCGCCGCCGTGCCCGCCACCGCGCCGAACACGTTCTTGCCGCCCGCGGCGGAGATGTTGTCGCCCCACGTCGCGGCCATCTCCGAGAACTGCCCCGCGCCGTTCTCGCTCGATCCCCCCGCGAGGGTGTTCGCCGTGCCCACGAGCGTGCCCGCGTTGCTCAGCGTGTCTCCCGCGGCGGCGATCATGTCGAGGGGGTTGCCGCTCGCGAAGCCCGTGAGGTCCGCCGCGGTCTTGCCGATGGCCGTGGGGAGCATCGCCGCCGCGACGAACTTCTCGGCGCGCGACGCGGGCCCGTCGGCGTTGGGCTTCGCCACGTCGGCGCCCTTGCCCGAGCCGCACTCGCCCGGCGCCACCGCCGACCCGGCCCACACCTTGATGTTCGCCCCCGCCTGCACGCAGATGGCCTCGGGCGTGCCGATGAGCGTGCCCGACTCGGAGATCGCCGCGAAGCTCGCGTTGGTCTGCAGCGAGAGGTTGCCCGCGGCCTGCACGTCGGTCGGGCCGCACGAGTCGAGCATGACCGACCCGTCGGTCGTGAGGCTCGCGCCCGAGCCCCCGCGGCTCGCCGACGCGCCGAAGGTCAGGCGCGTGTTCGCGTGCGGAACGGCCACCTGGTAGCACTGCCGAGGGCTCGCGTTCTGCGCCGCTTTGTAGCGCCCCGCGGGCTTGCCCTCGCCGGGCGGCTCGGGCACCGCCTCGGCGGCCTCGTGGGCCGCCTCGCGGGCGTGGTCGGCCTGCTCGCGCGCGGTGCGGGCCGCCTCGTCGGCCGCCTCGCGCTGCGACCGGAGCGTCGCGTTCTGCGCCACGGCCGCGCGGTAGTCGTTGAGCTCCTGCGGGGTCATGAACCCGCGCTCGGCGCCGCGCTGCTCGAGCTCGAGGATGCGGTCGCCGTTGGCCTGCTCGGC
>JBDHVF010000145.1:0-12883 GCA_039809605.1 Polyangiales bacterium
GATCACCAAAACGCTTCTGCACTAGGGGTTTCGGAGAAACTGCCGGAGGCCAGACACAAAATACTTTACGCGACCCAGGCAACCCATCACCTCGTTTCAGCACGCTCAGCCACGCCCTCGCTCCGCGGGGGCGGGGCGCGCGGCAGCGAGGGTGGGGGCTCCGCGAAGGTGCGTTCAGCACGCTCAGCCACGCCCTCGCTCCGCGGGGGCGGGGCGCGCGGCAGCGTTGGGTGGGGGCTCCGCGAGGTGCGCGACAGCGTTGGGTAGGGGGGGACACGTCGCACACGCGAAAGCGGCAAACTTGACGTGAAGTTGGTATGACACGGGTCACAACGGCTCGAACTCGCTCCAGCCGAAGCGCTCGGGGTACTCGCGCCACGGGCCCTCGCAGCGCGCCCGCGCCGAGCACGTCTCGCACGGGGGGCCGTGCGCCTTGCCCTCGGCCACGCGCCAGCGCGAGTAGTCGCAGACCTCGCCCTTCATCTCGACCACCGTGGTCGAGGGGATGCGCGCCTCGACGGCGAGCTCCTCCATGCCCCGCAAGAAGCAGTAGGGGATGCCCTCGGTGACGAGCTCCATGCCCGCCTCGCGCGCGACGCGGCGCGCCTCGCGCACGGGCCCCACCACGTCGGGCAGCCGCGGCACGACGACGTCGAACTGCACCGCGGCCGTGCCCACCGGGTGCACGAACGCGAGCTGCGCGTGCCTGACGCCGAGCGACGCCAGCAGCGCCACGAGCGCGGGCAGGTCGCGGGTGTTGTCCTTCGTCACCACCGAGTTGGTCACCACGGGCAGCCCCGCGGCGACGGCGTTGCGGATGCCCCCGACCGACTCGGCCCAGCTCCTCGGCGCGCGCGTGAGCGCCTCGTGGATCTCGGCCGTCGAGCCGTGCAGCGAGGGCGACACCTCGGTGAGCCCGGCCTTGATGAGCGTCTCGAGCACGCGCGGGTACGAGAGCATGCGCCCGTTGGTCTGGAGCTGGATGGGGTTGAACCCGAGGCGCGACGCGGCCTCGACGAGCGCCACGATGCGCTTGTGCACCGACGGCTCGCCGCCCGTGAGCACCAGCGACTGCGTCTCTCGCCGCACGTCGACGAGCCTCGCGAGGAGCTCCTCGAAGGGGATCGTCGCGCACGCGTCGCGGCGGTCGCCCTGCGCGCAGAAGAGGCAGCGGTTGTTGCAGGCGAAGCCGACCTTCACGTCGGCGCGGCGGGGCGGCTCCACGGCGACCACGGTCGCCGAGGGGAGGTCACGGCGATTTGACGGCGGTCAACTCGCCCGTCGAGCGCTCGGTGAGGGCGAGCACGCCGAGGCACACGAGCGCGAACACGCCGAGGAGGATGAAGCCCGCGGTGAAGCTCCCGGTGGCCTGCCGCACGACGCCGAGCACGAGCGGGGGAAAGAACCCGCCGAGGCCGCCCGCGGCGCCGACGAGCCCCGTCACGCCGCCGACCGAGCGGGGGAAGTACTCGGGCACGAGCTTGAAGACCGCGCCGTTGCCCAGGCCGATCGCGGCGGCCATGCCGAGCGCGCCCGCGGTGAAGGTTGGCATCGAGGGAAGGCACAGCAGGCAGGCCATCGCGGCCACCACGGGGAACACCACGCGCAACACCTTGCGCCCGCCCACGCGGTCGGAGAGGGCGCCGCCGATGGGGCGCATCAGCGTCGCCAGCGCGACGAAGCCCGCGGTGCGCAGGCCCGCGTCCTGCGGCGTGAGGTGAAAGGTGTCGGTGAGAAAGGTCGGGAGGTACACGGCCATCGCGACGAAGCCGCCGAACGTGAGGAAGTAGTAGAGGCTCAGCACCCAGCTCCTTCGGTCGGCGAGCGGGCGCAGCGTCTCGGCGAAGCTCTTGGGGGCACTGGCGCGCGGCGGGTCGCGGGCCACCACGGCGAAGACGCAGAGCCACAGGAAGCACAGCACCCCGAAGGTCCAGAAGCCCCACGCGCGCCCGAGCTCGCGCGCCACCACGGGGGCGCCGAAGGCCGCGAGCGACTGGCCGATGTTGCCCGCGCCGTAGACCCCGAGCGCGACGCCCTGCTTCTCGGGCGGATACCACCCGCTCGCGAACCCGACGCCCGCGGAGAAGCTCGCGAGCGCGATGCCCACGCAGAACCCCGCGGCCACGAGCTCGCCGTAGGTGTTCACGCGCGCCATCACCGTCACCGCCGCTACCGACGCGGCCATCACCGCGAGGAGCACCCTGCGCCCGCCGTAGCGGTCGGCGAGCATGCCCAGGGGGATGCGACCGAGGCTGCCGAGGAGCACCGGCACCGCGAGCGCGACGCTGAGCTGCACGGGCGTGAGGCCCATCGCGCGCTTGAGGATGGGCATCATCGCCGACACCGAGCCGAAGACCGCGAAGCACACCGCGAACGCGCCCGTCGCCATCGCGAGCTGAAGGCCGTTGCCACGAGGGGGCGAACCCGTCTGATCCATCGCCGTCACTCCGTCACAGATACCGTAGAAGCCCGAGGTTCAGGAGCAGGCATGCGAGGCTCGCGCCGAGCGAGGGCCACACGACCGAGACGTCTCCGCCGAGCCACGCGTTCATGGTGGCCGTGAGCAGCCAGAGCTGGAGCACCACCAGCACCAGCATGAAGCACAGCACCCCGTAGACGATCGTCGTGCGTTGTGCGCGTGTGAGTTGCCGCTTCACCGCCACGTCACACGCTCCTCTCTTCGACGCCGACGGCGTAGACGTCGTCGCCCTCGACCTCGAGGGCGATCTTCGGCAGGGGGCGGGGCGGGGGCCCGGCCATGTTTCGCCCGGTGCGCAGGTCGAAGTAGCCCTCGTGGCAGGGGCATTCGAAGAGCCCTTCGGAGACCTTGGGCACGACGGCGCACGAGAGGTGGGTGCAGGCCTGGCTGAAGGCGACGAGGGTCGACGCGTCGGGGCGCACGAGCACGCAGGGGTCGTGGTCGGTCGGGTAGCGGAAGGTCGTCGACGACCCGACGGGCACGTCGGCGAGCGAGGCGACCTTCACGCGCGCCGGGGGCGCGTCGGGGCGCGCGAGGTGCTGCGCGGCGATCCACCCGTGGCCCACCACGAAGGCCCCGCTGGTGAGGCCGAGAAAGCGCGCGAAGTCGCGGCGCGCGACGTACTGATCCCTCGGCCAGTCGATGGGAAAGTCCTGGCGCCACGGGGGCTGCTCGTCCATCGGTCGCCGGTCGGGCGCGACGGTGATGTCGTCGGGGTCGAGTGCTCGGCCCTCTTCGAGGCGCGACTGGGGGTCGTCGGGCATGGTCAGACCTCCACCTCGGCGAAGGGGTCGGCGTTGTCTGCGACGAGGGGCAGGCGCACGGCGCGGCTCTTCGGGTGCTCGTCCATCGCGGCGGTGACGTCGACGTAGGGGTCGCGCGCGGCGCGGCGGGGCACCATCATGTTCACGCGCGTGGTGATGGTCTGCTCGCCGAAGCGAAAGCGGTTGACGGGTGATGACTGCGGTCGCAGCGCGAGGGCCTGCTCGCGCGTGCCGAAGAAGAGCGCCTGGCTCGGGCAGACGGTGGCGCACATGGGCCGCTTGCCCGCCGACGTGCGGTCGTAGCACATGTCGCACTTCATCATGATCTGCCGGTCGAGATAGACCTCGGGCACGCCGAAGGGGCAGGCCACCACGCAGTTGCCGCAGGCGATGCACCGGGGCTTTCGCGCGCTCTGCACCACGCCGTCGGCCGTGCGCTTGATGGCGTCGGCGGGGCAGACCTCCGCGCAGGTCGGCTGCTCGCAGTGCATGCAGATCACGGGGACGGTCTGCACCGAGCGGTCGCGCTCGGCGTACTCGACGTGGATCATCGACTCGCCGCGGTGCGTGTCGCACTCGCTGCAAGCCTGCACGCACGACTGACACCCGATGCAGCGGCTCGGGTCGATGAAGAACTGGAGGTGTTGGGGGACGGCCATCGGTCGCTGCTCCTACTGCTGCGGCTCGAGCTTCGAGGCGTACGCGGGCGCGCCGTCGGCCTTGCGCACGCGGCAGCCGCAGACCTTGTACTGGGGGATCTTGCTGATGGGGTCCTGCGCGGCGACGGTGAGCCGGTTGGCGCTCTTCTCGCCGGCCCAGTGGTAGGGGATGAACACCGTGTCGGGGCGGATCGTGGTGACCACCATCGCGCGCAGGGTCACCGCCCCGCGGCGCGTCTCGCACGTGGCCCAGTCTCCGTCGGCGATGCCGAGCTTCTCGGCGAGGCGCGGGTGCATCTCGATGCGCGGCTCGGGGTACTGCTTCACCAGCGGCCCGATGCGCCGCGTCTGCGTGCCCGAGAGAAACTGGCTCACCACGCGGCCCGTGGTGAGGTAGATCGGGTAGTCCTCCGAGGCGTCGTCGACGGGCTGGCGGTAGTCGGCCACGTTGAAGCGCGCTTTGCCGTCGGCGAAGTAGAAGGGCCCGTTGCCCTTCGCCACGGGGTTGTAGCTCCCCGGTTCGAAGAGCCTCGGTGTGCCGGGGTGATCGGGCGTGGGCTCGCCGGTGCGCGGGTCGCTCGCGTAGCAGGGCCAGAACACGCCCATCTGCCGCTCGACCTTCTCGTAGGTGACGCCCGAGTAGTCGGCGACGCCACCCTTGCTCGCCACGCGAAGCTCTTCGAAGATCTCGGCGGGGCTCGCGAAGGTGAAGCCGTGGGGGCGGCCGAGGGCGCGGGCGAGGTCTTGAATGATCACCCAGTCCTGCTTCGCGTCGCCGGGGCAGTCGACGGCCTTGTTGATCTTGATGATCCTGCCCTCGACCTGCGTGACGGTGCCCTCGTCCTCCTCGTGAAGGCTGCCCGGCAGCACGATGTCGGCGTGGCGCGCGGTGTCGTTCAGAAAGAAGTCGATGGCGCAGCAGAACTCGAGCTTCTCGAGCGCGCGCGTGACGAACTGGTTGTCGGGCAGCGACACCTTGGGGTTGAAGCAGATCGAGACGAGGGCCTTGATCTCGCCGCGCTCGATCTTGCGGAACATCTCGTACACGTCGACGCCGGGCCCGGGGATCGACGCCTCGTCGACGCCCCACACCGAGGCGATGTACTTGCGGTGCTCGGGGTTCGAGATGTCGCGCAGGCCCGGGAGCTGGTCGCACTTCTGGCCGTGCTCGCGGCCGCCCTGTCCGTTCGCCTGGCCGACGATGGTGCCGTAGCCGCTCCTGGGCTTGCCGATGCGCCCCGAGGCGAGCACGAGGTTGATCGCGCCGAGCGCGTTCTGCACCCCGTTCGAATGGTGCTCGATGCCGCGCGCGTGGAAGAAGAAGCTCGACCTCGCGGCGCCCCAGAGCTCCGCCGCGGCGCGGATGGAGCGCTCGGGCACGCCGGTGACCTCCGCGGTGCGCGCGGGCGTCCACTGGGCGCAGTAGGCCTCGACGTCGGCGAAGCCCGTGGTGTGCTCGGCGATGAACTCCCGGTCGACCTGACCCTTCTCGATCATCAGGCGGAGCACGCCCGCGAAGAGGGCCGCGTCGCGCCCGGGCTTGACCGGGAGGTAGAGGTCGCAGGTGCGCGCGACGGGGGTGATGCGCGGGTCCTGCACGATGAGCTTCGCGCCCTGCTCGCGCGCCTGCCAGATGTAGTTGGTGGTGATGGGCGAGCACTCGGCGACGTTCGAGCCCGCGACCCAGATCACCTCGGTGCCCACCATGTCGGACCACGGGCTCGTGGTGCGGTCGATGCCGAAGGCCTTCTTGTTCGCGGCGCCCGCGCTCACCATGCAGAGCCGGCCGTTGTAGTCGATGAACGGGGTCTTGAGGCACACGCGCGCGAACTTGCCGAGCAGGTACGCCTTCTCGGTCGTGAGGCTCGCGCCGCCCAGCATGCCCACCGCGCCCGCGCCGTGCTCGCGCTGGATGCGCTCGATCTCGCGCGCCACGCGCTCGATGGCGTCGGCGTAGGGCATCGGGCGAAAGCCGCCGGGCGCCGACGGGTCGCGGCGCAGCGCCGTGAGCAGCCGGTCGGGGTGCGAGCCCTGGAGGTAGCGCTTGACCCCCTTGGGGCAGAGCATGCCGCGGTTGAAGGGGAAGTCCTCCCAGGGCTCGAAGCCGATGACTTCGTTGTGGCGCACCTTGAGCTGGATGCCGCACTGCTGGCCGCAGAAGCAGCAGTGGGTCTTCACGAGCTTCTCGGGCTCGTCGCTCGTGGTGCCGCGGGTCTTCGCCGACAGGTGCGGGCCGAAGCGCTGGGTGATCTCGTAGTCGTCGACGGGGATCGTGGCCATGGGTCAGGTCCTGGCGGGCGGCGCGGCGCCGCGGTCGTCGTCGGTGGGGGAGGCGGCCCAGAGCGCGCCCTGCGAGAGCCCGAAGAGGGCGCGGCGGCAGGGCGGGCAGACGCGCTGGTAGTGGTCGGCGCGCTGGGAAGAGAGCTCGTAGCGAAAGCCCAGCTCGCGCTCGACGGCGATGAGGTCGCGCACCATGGCGGCCGAGGCGTACTCGCGGTCGCAGCGGGCGCAGCGGGCCTGCGCCTCGCGCGCGCCGGCGTCTTTGTAGAAGCTCACGCCGAGCTGCGCGGGGCGCTGAAAGACGTGAAACAGCTTGCCGAAGGGCAGCCACAGGAGCGTGAGGATCACCGTGGCGGCGTGGAGGATCGCGAGGAACTCGTACGCGTAGCCGCGCATCCACGTGTAGCTCACGGTGAGCATCAGGCCCGTGACGCTCACCGCGCAGAGGAGCACCAGCGGGAGGATGTCTTCGCCGAACTGCTGCACGGCCGCGGCGCCGTGGTCGATCATGCGCCGGCGGAACGCGAGCATGACGCCCGCGAGCACGAGGAACGACGCCCACACGAGGCCGTGAAAGGCCACGAAGCCGAAGAGGGACTCGACGGGGAAGTCTCCCGTGGGCAGGCCGAAGACGTAGGCGCGGTAGGTCTCGAGGTGGCCGGGCACGGTCTCGAAGTGGATCCAGCCCCAGACGAGCGGGAAGGTGATCGCCGCGGCCACGATGCAGCCCCACATGATGAGCCAGTGGGCCAGGCCCCGGAGCTTCGCGCGGCGGAAGATGAAGCGGTTGGCCGCGAACTCGAGCGCGGCGCGGCGCGCGAGCTCGGCGAGGTTCGAGCCCACGAAGCGCGGGGTGAAGAACACCTGCCACCCGCGGCGCCAGTACATGCGCGTGGGCGGGCGCTGGAGCCACATCGCGTAGCGGTACACGATGCCGAAGGTCGCGAAGAGCGTCGCGAAGGTGTAGGCCACGAGCGCGGCGTCGAAGTGCGCGAGGTTGCGCGAGCCGGCGACGATGAGCGCCGCGAGCGCGGCGGTGAACGCGGCCCCCCAGGCGGCGGCGCGAAAGCGCAGAGCGCGGCGGTCCATGGCGGCGCACTATAGGGCCGCACGGCCTGCGTGGAAGAGGATTCTCATTGGGCGGGGGGGAGGAGACGAGGAAGGGGCCGAGCCGCCGACCTTCGTGATATTCGTCACGGCCTCGCGGAGTGAGGGCCTTTTCTCCTTCGCACGAGACCCCATAGGAGCCCATCACCGAAAGGACCTCTTCGAATGCGTCTCACCCTCGTGACGATGGCGTTGCTGGCTGCGGCCGCGGCCGGTTGCAAGCCTCCGCCCGACCCGGTCACCTCGACCGACCCCCTGATGCAGCCGCCGCCCCCGCCCGGCCCCGACTCCGAGGCGCGAACGATCTTCAGCGGCCGCTGCTCGCCGTGTCACGGCGCCAGCGGCGGCGGCGACGGGCCCGCGGCCGTCGCGCTCAACCCCCACCCGAGGAACTTTCACGACGCCGCCTGGCAGACCGCGACGACCGACCAGCAGATCGAGACGGTCATTCGCCAGGGCGGCGCGGCGGTGGGCAAGAGCCCCGCGATGCCCGCCAACCCCGACCTCGCCGACAAGCCCGCCGTCGTGGCCGCGCTCCGCACCATCATCCGAGGCTTCAGGCAGTAGCGCCTGACGGCGGTCAAGTCCGCGGAGCGCCCGCGACCCATCGTCCGCCCGCTGAGGAGACGATGAAGACCCGCCGCCCGAACACGCTCGCCCTGTCGCTCGCAGCCCTCTCTCTCACCGCTCTCGCCGGCGCGCAGACCGCGCCCGAGCCCGCGCCCGAGCCCGCGCCCGCGTGGACGCAGCGCCGCTGGCTCGTGCACCTCAACGGCGCGATGGCGGCGTACACGTACGCCGGCGCGACCGACACGCTGCCCTCGTCGTCGGTCACGCCCGCCGATCGCGTCACGCTCTACCAGCAGCTCGGCGTCGGGTACTACGTGCGGCCCGACCTGCGTATCCAGACGACGCTCCAGCTCGGCGAGACCGTCTCGGGCCTGCCGCAGAGCGCGAGCGCGTTCACGCTCGGCGCCGTGATCGCGTGGGCGGTCTACACCCGCGGGCCGTTCTTCGCGGGCGCGGGGCCCATCTTCGCCGCGCGCTCGTACGGCGAGTGGGCCTTCGACATGGGGATCTTCACCGCCGTGGGCGCGTCGGTGCCCATCGGCGGGGGCTTCTCGCTCGGCCTCGCGGTGCAGGCGCCCTTCTGGTTCGCGCGCCGCTTCGCCGTCGGCGTCGCGCCCTCGCTCTTCATCGCGAAGCGCTTCTAGGAGAGGGCCATGCGCGCGCCACGTCTCGCCGCCGTGCTCGCCGCGTCGCTCTGCGCGTGCGGCGACGACGCGGCGCAGACGGCGAAGCCCGCGCGGCTCTTCGTGGCCGACGAGCGCGGCGGCACCATCTCGGTGATCGACGAGCCCACGCGCCGCGTGGTGGCCACGGTGGACCTCGCCGAGACGCGCGACGGCCGCGCGGTGCGCTACCTGCCCCACAACGTGCAGGCCTCGCCCGACGGGCGCACGGTGTGGGCCACGAGCGCGTCGCAGAGCTTCTACACCAGCGGCTTCGCGGGCGCCGACGACGAGCAGCTCGTGGTGCTCGACGCGGCGTCGGCCGAGGTGAGGGCGCGCATCCCGCTCCAGGGCCTGCTCGCGCACGTGGTCTTCGACGCGGCGGGGCGCTTCGCGTACGTGACGGCCACCAACGCCGACGCGGTGATCGAGGTCGACGCCGCGACGCTGCGCGAGACGCGGCGGTTTCGCCTGGGCCTGCGCCGCGGCCCGCACGGCGCCCGCGTGTGCGGCGCGAAGCTCTTCGTGGCGTGCGTCACGGGCCGCAGCGTCGCGACGGTCGACCTCGCGACGGGCCGGGTCGACGAGGTGCCCGTGGGGGGCGCGCCCATCCAGGTGGCCTGCGCGCGCGACGGCTCGGCGGCGTTCACCGCGCTGCAAGACGCCCGCGCGGTCGTGCGCGTCGACGTGGCCTCGCGCGCGGTCACGCGCCTCGACCTGCCCGACACGGCGCGCGGCCCCGCGCAGGTGTACCTGAGCCCCGACGGCGCGCACCTGTGGGTGGCCGACCAGGGCAACCTCACGGCCAGCTCGCGCGTCGGCAACCACGCGTACGAGGTCGACGTGCGCGGGTGGCGGGTGGCGGCCTCGGTCGAGGTGGGCCTCGGCGCGCACGGCGTGGTGGTGAGCCGCGACGGGGCGCGGGTGTACGTCACGAGCACCGCCGAGAACAGCGTGGCGGTGATCGACGCGGCCACGCGGCAGGTCGTCGCCGCGGTGCGCGTGGGCACGGCGCCCAACGGCATCTCGCTCGACGACGAGCGCGGGGGCATGCCGTAGCGAGACGCGCGGGGCTCCAAGAGCCTCTACCTCGTGACGGCGATGCGGATCGAAGACTACGCCCTCCTCGGCGACTGCCAGACGGCCGGGCTCGTGGGCCGCGATGGCTCGATCGACTGGCTCTGCCTGCCCTATTTCGACTCGGGCGCGTGCTTCGCCGCCCTGCTCGGCGACGTCGGCAACGGGCGGTGGAAGATCGCCCCCGCGTGCCCGACGCCCGTGACGCGCCGGCGCTACGTCGACGGCACGCTGGTGCTCGAGACGACCCACGCGACGCCCGAGGGCGAGGTCACGGTCATCGACTTCATGCCGCAGCGCACGGCGGCGCCCGACCTGGTGCGCATCGTGGCGGGGGCGCGCGGCGCCGTGCCGATGCGCATGGAGCTCACGCTGCGCTTCGACTACGGCTCCATCGTGCCGTGGGTTCGCACGGTCGGCGGCGTGCTCACGGCCGTGGCCGGGCCCGACGCGGTGCGGCTCCGCACGCCCGTCGCGTGCCGGGGCGAGGGGCTCGCGACCGTGGCGGAGTTCACCGTGCGCGAGGGCGACCGCGTGCCCTTCGTGCTCACGTGGAACCCGTCGTACCGGGGCGGGGGTGCGGCGGCCGTGGACGCCGAGGCGGCGCTCGGCGAGAGCGTCGAGCGCTGGCGCGCGTGGTCGGGCCGGTGCACCTACCACGGGCCGTGGCGCGACGCGGTGGTGCGCTCGGTGCTCACGCTCAAGGCCCTGACCGACGCGCGCACCGGCGGGGTCGTCGCGGCGGCGACCACGTCGCTGCCCGAGCGCCTCGGCGGCGTGCGCAACTGGGACTACCGCTTCTGCTGGCTGCGCGACGCGACCTTCACCCTCTACTCCCTCATGAGCGCGGGCTACCACGACGAGGCGCGCGCGTGGCGCGAGTGGCTCCTGCGCGCGGTCGCGGGCAGCCCCTCGGAGATCCAGATCCTCTACGGCGTGCGGGGCGAGCGGCGCGTGCCCGAGATGGAGCTGCCGTGGCTCGCGGGCTACGAGGGCTCGCGCCCGGTGCGCGTGGGCAACGCGGCGCACGCGCAGCTCCAGCTCGACGTCTACGGCGAGGTGATCGACGTGCTGCACCAGTGCGCGCGCTGCGGGCTGCACCCGAGCGCGTACGCGTGGGAGGTGCAGCGGGCGATGGTGGGCGCGCTCGAGGGCCTGTGGCGCGAGCCCGACGAGGGCATCTGGGAGGTGCGCGGCCCGCGGCGGCACTTCACCCACTCGAAGGTGATGGCCTGGGTGGCGGTCGACCGCGCGATCAAGTCGTCGGAGCGCCTCGCGCTCGACGCGCCCCTCGCGCGGTGGCGCGCGCTGCGCGACGAGATGCACGCCGAGGTGTGCCGCCGGGGCTACGACGCGCGCCGCGGCGCGTTCGTGCAGTCCTACGGCTCGCAAGACCTCGACGCGAGCCTGCTCATGATCCCCCTGGTGGGCTTTCTGCCCGCGAGCGATCCCCGGGTGAGGGGCACCGTCGAGGCCGTCGAGCGCGAGCTCGTGCACGGCGGCCTCGTGCGCCGCTACAGCAGCGGGAGCAGCGTCGACGGCCTGCCCGAGGGCGAGGGGGCCTTTCTCGCGTGCAGCTTCTGGCTCGCCGACTGCCTCCACATGCTCGGCCGCACCGGCGACGCGCGCGCCCTCTTCGAGCGCCTGCTCTCGCTGCGCAACGACGTGGGCCTGCTCTCGGAGGAGTACGACCCCGACGCGCGGCGCCTCGTCGGCAACATGCCGCAGGCCTTCTCCCACGTGTCGCTGGTGAACACCGCGATCAACCTCTCGCACGAGCAGGGCCCCGCCGCGCACCGCAAGGAGACCTGACCCGCCCCGACTTGTGGCGGCTCGCCTCGCGGTGAACCTACGCCACACCCAACGCGGCGCGGTCACGCGCTCTCTTCGCGCGATGACGCGGGCCCCGCCGGGGCGCACCGGATCTTGCACCGTGCGCCGCCACGCGAGACGGGGCCGATGCACGCGCTCTTCCCACCATGGACCGATGCAGCCTTTCGCGCGGGCCTCGCGCTCGCGGCGACGTCGCTCGTGGGCGCGCCCGCGTCGATGATGGTGTGGGCGCGCTCGCCCTACGCCACGGGGCAGTACGTCGCCCGCGACCAGCCGCTGCAGTTCGACCACCGCCACCACACGCGCGACGACGGCATCGGGTGCCTCTACTGCCACGGCGACGCCGCGCGCTCGCGCTACGCGGGCGTGCCCTCGACGTCGCTCTGCATGGGCTGTCACGCGCAGGTCTGGAGCGACAGCCCCCTCGTCGCCGCCCTCTGGCGCAGCGAAGAGACGGGCGCCCCGATCCCGTGGGCGCGCGTGCACGCGCTGCCGGGCCACGTGTACTTCGACCACGCGGCCCACGTGCGCCGCGGCGTCGGGTGCGTCACCTGCCACGGGCGCGTCGACCGGATGGCGCAGGTCTACCCCGTCGCGCCCCTCTCGATGCGCTGGTGCCTCGACTGCCACCGCGACCCCGACCCCAACCTCCGCCCCCTCGACCGCGTCGACGACATGACCTGGCGGCCCTCGCGCGAGGCCGGCCGCGCGCTGCGCCTCGCGATGCGGGTCGACCCGCCCACCCACTGCTCGGGGTGCCACCGATGAGCGACGCATACGACGACGACGCGCTCACGCGGCGCGCGTTCCTTCAGGTGCTCGGCGCGGGCGCCGCGGCGGCGGCGTGCACGCGCGCGCCGAGGGAGCGCATCCTGCCGTACGCCTCGCAGCCCGAGCTCACGCCGGGCGTGGCGCGCTCGTACGCGACGTCGGTGACGCGCGATGGCTACGCCACGGGGCTGCTCGTCGAGAGCCACGAGGGGCGCCCCACCAAGGTCGAGGGTCACCCCGAGCACCCCGCGAGCCTCGGCGCCACGAGCGCGATCGAGCAGGCCCTGGTGCTCGGCCTCTACGACCCGTGCCGCGCGCGCGCCCTGCGGGAGCGCGGCGCCGAGAGGCCGTGGAGCGCCTTCGCGGGCTTTCTCTCGCGCTGCGCGGGCCGCGACGGCGCCGGGCTGCACCTGCTGCTCGAGCCCACGAGCTCGCCGCTCGTCGTCGACCTGATCGCCCGCGTGCGAAGGGCGCTGCCCGCCGCGCGGGTTCACTTCCACGCCCCGCTCTCTCGCGCGTCCGCGTGGGAGGGCGCCCGCGTCGCGCTCGGCCGCCCCCTCGACGCGCAGCACGACCTCGGCGCCGCGTCGGTGATCGTCGCGCTCGACGCCGACCCCCTCGGCGCCGCGCCCTTCGCGCAGCGCCACGCGCGCGCCTTCGCCGGCGGGCGCCGCCTGCGCT
>JBDHVF010000146.1:0-12681 GCA_039809605.1 Polyangiales bacterium
GCCCCCCCGCGAGCTCCATGTCTCGATCACCCCCTCGCCGCGAGCCCCCTCGCGAGCCCTGGATCTCGATTACCCCCTCGCCGCGAGCCCCCTCGCGAGACCTGGACCTCGATCACCCCCTCGCCGCGAGCCCCCTCGCGAGACCTGGACCTCGATCACCCCCTCGCCGTGAGCCCCCGCGCGAGGTTCAGACCTCGCGAGCGCCCTTGCGCTCACCCATCGCCGCGGCGCGGAATGCGCTCCCCACGCTCGTAGGCGCGCTGGTAGCCTCGTCGCGACCATGGGAGGCCCCACGCGATGATCACCGAACAGGTCGAGCTGCCCGACGGGCGCGTCGAGCTCCGCGACGACGTCGCGCTCGAAGGGTCGAGCCTCTACAACGAGGACCTCGCCCCCGTGCGCGTCGCCGCGCGCAACTGGACGACCTACAACTTCGCGGCGCTGTGGATCTCCATGGCGCACTGCATCCCGACGTACATGCTCGCCGCGGGGCTCATCGCCAGCGGTCTGAGCTGGAAGCAGGCCCTCTTCACGATCCTCCTGGGCAACGTGATCGTGCTGGCGCCGATCCTCCTCAACTCGCACCCGGGCACGCGCTACGGCATCCCCTTCCCGGTGTTCGCGCGCGCGGCGTACGGCACCTGGGGGTCGAACGTGCCGGCGATCATGCGCGCCATCGTGGCGTGCGGGTGGTTCGGCATCCAGTGCTGGATCGGCGGCAAGGCCCTGCACACCTTCATGCGCTCGATGTGGCCCGGCTGGGAGACCGCCCTCGGCGGCCACGTCGGGGGCTACGCGCCCACCATGTGGCTGTCGTTCCTGGCGTTCTGGGCCATGAACATCTGGATCATCTTTCGCGGCATGGACCTTCTGCGTAAGGTCGAGAACATCGCGGCGCCCTACGTGCTGGTGATGACCGGCGTGCTCGTGTGGTGGGCCGTCGACCACGCGCACGGCCTCGGCCCCATCCTCGAGCGCAACAGCCATTTTCACGGCCAGGGGAGCTTCTGGTCGGTGTTCGTCCCGTCGCTCACGGGCATGATCGGGTTCTGGGCCACGCTCTCGCTCAACATGCCCGACTTCACCCGCTACGGCCGCTCGCAGCGCGAGCAGGTCGTGGGGCAGGTGGTGGCGCTGCCCACCACCATGACCCTCTTCGCCGCCATGGGGGTGATCATCACCAGCGCCACGCAGGTGATCTTCGGCGAGGCCATCTGGGACCCGATGGACCTCGCCCTGCGCTTCACCAACCGCTGGATGGTCGCCGTCGCGATGTTCACCGTGGTGATCGCCACGCTCGCGGTGAACATCGCCGCCAACGTGGTCTCGCCCGCCAACGACTTCGCCAACGCGTTCCCGCGGCACATCAACTTCCGCCGCGGCGGGCTCATCACCGGGCTCGTCGGCATCGCGATGTGCCCGTGGAAGCTCCTCGCCGACCCGTCGGGCTACATCTTCACCTGGCTCGTGGGCTACTCGGGGGGCCTGGGCTCCATCGCGGGCGTGCTCGTGGCCGACTACTGGATCGTCAAGAAGACCCGCCTCGACCTCGCCGACCTCTACCGCAACGACGGGCGCTACGCGTACGGCGAGCCCGCGGCGGTCGAGCGCACGGCGTCGGCAGACTCCGACAAGGGCTACCGCGAGGGCGCCGCGAAGGAGCGCGCGCGCTTCACGGGCGCGGGCGTGAACTGGGTGGCCGTGGGCGCGACGCTCGCGGGCTGCGTGCTCGCGTGGGTGGGCGCGTTCGTGCCCGCGCTCAAGGCGATGTACGACTACGCGTGGTTCGTCGGCGCGTTCGCGGCCGGGGGGATCTACGTGGCGGGGATGAAGGCGACGGGCGACCGGGCCGCGCTCAGCGCGCCGCGGTGAAGGTCATCGTCATGCGCGTCGACGACGACGAGGGCGAGTAGGCGTTGTCGGTCTCGCCGTCGGCGACGCGGTTCGGGTCGTAGTCGCTCTGCCACGAGAGGTTGAGCTTCATCGACGTGAGGATCTGCAGGTAGCTGCGGAACTGCCCGTCGAGGAATGCCACGGCGAAGCGCGCGCTCGACTCGCCCGAGCCCTCGAGGAAGACCGGCAGGCCGTTGGTGACCGTGTCGAGGTTGCGCGTGCCGCCGGGGTGCATGTCGAAGAACGAGTTGTAGTAGTTGAACGACACGCAGCTGTTCACCATCATGATCTGGTAGCGGTCGGGGAAGCTCGCGGCGCTGTAGTTGCGCCCGTCGAGGGGCCCGGCGCCCAGGTGCGAGTGGCCCGTGTACTGGAACACGTCGGCCTCGCGGAACGCAGCCTGGTAGCGCTGCACGGCGCCCGTGCCCCAGCCCTCCTCGTTGCCGTAGTACACGCGCACCTCGACGGTGACGCTCTTGCGCGTGCCGCCGATGGTGATGTTCGCGGGCGCGGTGAAGCTCAGGTGCTTGTCGCGCCACTGGCGGATCACCTGCTGGCGGAAGGCGTCGCGCATCGCGTAGGGCACCTGCGAGGGGTAGCCCGTGCGGTCGACGATCCAGCCGGCCACCTGCTGCGGCGTGACGTTCGAGATCGTCATGCCGTTGAACGAGATCGACGTGAGGTCGGCCGTGGGGTTCGAGGCCGTGAGGCGAAGCTCGGGGCGCGCGCGAAGCACCGTGCGGATGTACGTGAAGAAGTTCCGCGCGCCGTAGTCGTTGGGGTCGTCGAGCTTGTCGACGCCGAAGAACGACGCGATGACGAGGCGGTCGTCGTCCCAGAGCCGGTGGTAGTCGGGGTACTTGTTCTCGGTGCGCCGGATGGTCGAGAGGCGCACCGTGACGGGCAGGAACCAGCGGTTCTGCTCGTCGACCGTGATCTGGTGGTCGGGGTCGGTGAGCGAGCGGCGCTGCGTCTCGATCCGGTCCTTCTCGGCGGAGATGAGCTCCTGGCAGCTCGAGATGCGGGGCTCGTAGTTGTACCAGATGCCCGACGCGCCCCAGTCCATCTTCTCGGTCTGACACTGCTGCACGATGTCGCTCGCGTGCGCGTTGTAGTCGCCGAAGAGCATCGTGGTGGGGAAGGCGCGGCGGCTCGCGTAGCGGTTCGCGACGATGGCCGTGTCGGTGTACGTGAAGCGCACGCGCTGGGTCTGCCCCGCGCGCGTCGCCGGGTGCGCCGGGTCGATCACGTCGACCGTGTCGCGGCGGAAGGTGCGCGCGTCGATCGCCGTGTAGGCCGAGGGCGTGTCGAGCCGGCGGCCGAGCCCGATGTCGAAGGCCTTGAGCGCGCCGAAGAGGGGGCGCACCTGGTTGACCGCGGCCTCCTGGATCTCGCGGTCGGTCGCGCCCGCCCGCACGTAGACGTAGCCCTCGATCGTGGCCTTGCGGGCGACCGAGTTGGTGCCCGTGATGGCGTCGGGGTCCGCCGAGTCGCCGAGGTCTTCATCACCCGGCGCGCAGGACACACCGCCCACCGAGAGCGTGCCCACCAGGGCCGCCAGACCGAACCGCGTCACCGTGTTGCGATGCTTCATGTCCCTCTCCGCTCCTTCGTTGTGGGCCGCGCTGACCCCGAGCGCGGGCAGACTTGTACGCCTCGGGGGCGATGTGCGTCAATAGTCCCCCCTACACCTACATGCACCGTTCCGCCCCTCGATCGCGCCGGAGGGGCTCGACGCCAGGCATCCGTGCGTCGCGGCGTGTGTTAGTGTCGCGCCCTTCGCGGGTGCCGAGTGGGGCACCCGGCGGTGGAAGGAGCAGCGAAGCGATGTCCCGAATCGTGCGTGGCGGACTGATCCAGTGCGCCAACCCCGTGAATGACGAGAGCGTGCCCGTCTCGGAGATCCAGAAGGCCGCGCTCGAGGCGCACCTGCCCTTCATCGAAGAAGCGGGGCGCAAGGGCGTGCAGATCCTCTGTCTGCAAGAGATCTTCAACGGCCCGTACTTCTGCCCCTCGCAGGCGATCCGCTGGTACGAGGCGGCCGAGAGCGTGCCGGGGCCGACGACCGAGGTGATGCAGGCCCTCGCGCGCAAGCACTCGATGGCGATCGTGGTGCCCGTGTACGAGCGCGAGATCGCGGGCGTCTACTACAACACCGCGGCGGTGATCGACGCCGACGGCAAGTACCTCGGCAAGTACCGCAAGAACCACATCCCGCAGTGCAACCCGGGCTTCTGGGAGAAGTTCTACTTCAAGCCCGGCAACCTCGGGTACCCGGTGTTCCGCACGCAGTACGCCACGGTGGGCGTCTACATCTGCTACGACCGGCACTTCCCCGAGGGGGCGCGCGCGCTGGGGCTCAACGGCGCCGAGATCGTGCTCAACCCCTCGGCCACCGTCGCGGGCCTGAGCGAGTACCTCTGGAAGCTCGAGCAGCCCGCCCACGCCGTCGCCAACGGGTACTTCCTCGGCGCCATCAACCGCGTGGGCACCGAGGCCCCGTGGAACATCGGCGAGTTCTACGGCCAGAGCTACTTCGTCGACCCGCGCGGCAAGTTCCTCGTCACCGCCTCGCGCGACAAGAGCGAGCTCGTCACGGCCGACATGGACATGGAGGTCATCGAGGAGGTGCGCCGCGTGTGGCAGTTCTACCGCGACCGCCGCCCCGACTCCTACGGCGACCTCGTGAAGGACAAGTGACGGCCATGCGCACGATCATCAAGGACGGCACCGTCGTCACCGCGATCGACACGTACAAGTCCGACGTGTGGGTCGAGAACGGCATCATCACGGCCCTCACGCACCCCGCGCAGCGCGCCCACTACGGCAAGGCCGACCACGAGATCGACGCCGCGGGCAAGTACGTGATGCCCGGCGGCATCGACGCGCACACGCACATGGACATGCCCTTCGGCGGCACCACGGCGAGCGACGACTTCGAGACCGGCACCCGCGCCGCGGCCCACGGCGGCACCACCACCATCGTCGACTTCGCCATCCAGACCAAGGGAACGGCCCTGCGCGCGGGCCTCGACGCGTGGCACCAGAAGGCCGAGGGCAAGGCCGCGATCGACTACGGCTTCCACATGATCACCACCGACGTGAACGACGACACGGTGGAGGAGATGGGCCAGCTCGTTCGCGAGGGGATCACCTCGTTCAAGCTCTTCATGGCCTACCCCGGCGTGCTCTACGTCGACGACGGGCAGATCTTTCGCGCGATGCAGCGCGCGAGGGACCTCGGCGCGCTCGTGTGCATGCACGCCGAGAACGGCATCGCGCTCGACGTGCTCATCAAGCAGGCGCTCGACCGCGGCGAGACGGCCCCGAAGTACCACTCGCTCACGCGCCCGCAGATCGCCGAGGCCGAGGGCACCCACCGCGCCCTGTGCCTCGCGGAGATGGCCGGGTGCCCGGTGTACATCGTCCACCTGTCGGCGCCGCGCGCGCTCGACCAGGTGCTCGCGGCGCGCGACCGGGGCCTCGCGGCGTACGCCGAGACGTGCCCGCAGTACCTCTTCTGCTCGCTCGACGACCTCGCGCGCGAGGGCTTCGAGGGCGCCAAGTACGTCTGCACGCCCCCCCTGCGCCCGAAGGAGATGCAGGCCGACCTGTGGCGCGGGCTCAAGACCAACGACCTGCAGGTGGTGAGCACCGACCACTGCCCCTTCTGCATGAAGGGCCAGAAGGAGCTCGGCCGCGACTCGTTCGCGAAGATCCCCAACGGGATGCCCGGCGTCGAGACGCGGCTCTACCTCCTGTGGGACGGCGGCGTGCGCGCGGGGCGCATCTCGATGAACCGCTTCGTCGAGATCACCTCGACGGCGCCCGCGAAGATCTTCGGCCTGTACCCCCACAAGGGCACCGTGGCCGTGGGCGCCGACGCCGACCTCATCGTGTGGGACGGCGACAAGGAGCACACGCTCGACCACGCCAACATGCACATGCGCGTCGACTACTCGCCCTACGAGGGCCGCACCGTGCGCGGCGCCCCCACGCACGTGCTCTCGCGCGGCCGCGTGGTCGTCGAGAACGGCCGGTACCTCGGCAAGGCCGGCGACGGGCGCTTCGTCCGCCGCTCGACCTTCGCGCTCTGATCATCGCCACGGAGACCTTCGAATGAACGCACCCCCCCTCGCGGCCCCCGAGAACCGCCTCGAGACGCGCCTCGCCGACGCCAAGCCCGCGTACACCGCCGCCGAGGCGCGCGCCGAGGCCGAGCGCTGCCTCTACTGCCACGACGCGCCGTGCATCAAGGCCTGCCCGACCTCCATCGACATCCCGCGGTTCATCCAGCAGATCGCCACGGCCGACACCCTCGGCGCGGCGCGCACGATCTTCGACGCGAACATCCTCGGGTACTCGTGCGCGCGCGTGTGCCCGGTCGAGGTGCTCTGCGTCGGCGACTGCGTCTACAACGGCTGGCACAAGCCGCCGATCCAGATCGGGCGGCTCCAGCGCTTCGCCACCGACGCCGCGCTCACCCGCGAGGCGACGACGGGTCGCAAGGTGCTCACCCCGACGCCCGCGGCGTCTCGCAAGCGCGTGGCGCTCGTGGGCGCGGGCCCCGCGTCGCTCGCGTGCGCGGCCTACCTCGCGCTCGAGGGCCACGAGGCCGTGATCTTCGAGCGGGGGGCGCTGCCCGGCGGGCTCAACACCACGGGCGTGGCGCCGTACAAGCTCCACACCGAGGACAGCCTGCGCGAGGTCGAGTACGTGCGCTCGCTCGGCGTCGAGGTTCGCACGGGCGTCGAGGTGGGCCGCGACGTGACGCACGACGCGCTCGCGCGCGACTGGGACGCGGTCTTCATCGGCGTGGGCCTCGGGGCCGACACGCGCCTCGGCGTGCCGGGCGAGGACGGCCCCGGCGTGGTGGGCGCGACGGCCTTCATCGAGCGGCTCAAGAACGAGCCCGGCTTCACCGTCGACGGCGTGCGCAGCGCCGTGGTGGTGGGCGGCGGGAACACGGCCATCGACGTGGCGCGCGAGCTCGCGGAGCTCGGCGTCGCCGAGGTCTCGATGGTCTACCGCAGGAGCGCCCACGAGATGTCGGGCTACGCGCACGAGATGGCCGGCGCGCGCGTCGAGGGCGTGCGCCTCGTCGAGAGCGCGCAGCCGGTGGCGGTGGTGCGCGGCGAGGGCGGGGCGGTCACCGGGCTCAGGGTGACGGCCACGCACAACGGCGTGCCCGTGGCGGGCCACGAGCGCGAGCTCGCGTGCGACCTCGTGGTGCTGGCGATCGGGCAGTCGAAGCTCCGCGCGGTGGCGCAGGGCTTCGCGGGCGTGGAGCTCGACAAGCGCGGCTGCGTGGTCGTCGACCCGGCGACGAAGCGCACCGGCCACCCGAAGGTCTACGCGGGCGGCGACTGCATCAACGGCGGCAAGGAAGTGGTCAACGCCGTCGCCGACGGCCGCGACGCCGCCCGCGCGATGATGCACTCCTGGGCGTAGGCCCTCACGTCCCCGGCACGCAGATGCGCACGGTGGTGCCGGGCACCTGCGCGCAGACGGTACCCCCGCCGCAGTCGGCGTTCGAGACGCAGCTGTCGTAGCAGAGCCCGGTGCCCGTCGAGGCGCTCACCACGCACGTGGGCGCGTAGGCCGCGAAGTACGACGACGGCGGGCACTGGGCGGCGCTGGTGCAGCCCGCGGTGCAGAGGTTGCCCGGCGCGCCCGAGAGCGAGTACATGGCCGTCGCGCAGGTGGTCCCGTTGGTGCACGCCTCGCCGGCGTTGCAGCGCTCGTAGGCGAGGCGGGCGCTCGGGCCGACGCCCGTCGCGGGCACGCAGATGCGCACCGAGGTGCCGGGCACCATGGCGCAGGCCGTTCCGCCGCCGCAGTCGACGTCGGAGACGCAGCTGTCGTAGCAGAGCCCGGTGCCCGTCGAGGCGCTCACCACGCACGTGGGCGCGTAGGCCGCGAAGTACGACGACGGCGGGCACTGGGCGGCGTTGGTGCAGCCCGCGGTGCAGAGGTTGCCCGGCGCGCCGCTGGTCGAGTACATCGCGAGCGCGCAGGTGGTCCCGTTGGTACACGCCTCGCCGGCGTTGCAGGTGGTATAGGCCAGGCGCCCGGAGACGGGCGGCGGCACGTAGCCCCCCGAAGGCTCCGTCGTGACGAGACAGCCCGCGGTGGACGCGAAGAGACAGCCCAGGAACAGGAGAGCGCGGTGGTTCATGCCCGTTCGATGAGCCGCCCGCGGGTGCGGATTCATGGCGATCACGTGGAGGGCACGCAGATCCGCACGGTGGTTCCGGGCACCTGCGCGCAGACCGTCCCGCCGCCGCAGTCGAGGTTCGAAACGCAGCTGTCGTAGCAGAGGCCCGAGCCCGCGCTCAGGCTCACCACGCAGGTCGGCGCGTAGGCCGCGTAGTAGCCCGACGGAGGACACTGGGCGGCGTTGGTGCAGCCCGCGGTGCAGAGGTTGCCCGGCGTGCCCGTGAGCGAGTACATCGCCTGCGAGCAGTAGGTGCCGCCGCTGCACACGTCGCCCGAGTAGCAGCGCTCGTAGGGCTGCCGCGAGACGTCGACCACGCAGCCCGTTCCGTACACCCCGAGGCCGACCAGGAGCACGAGAGTCTTGGCGTTCATCATGCCCCCTAGGATGAGCCCTCCACGGCCCTGGATTCAATCCCTTCGATACCCCGATGGGAGCGAGAAAAAGCCCGATGCCCGAGGGCGCTCGCCCCGGCGGTGGTAGCTTCGGCGCCCCGATGGAGGCCATCGCGTTCGAGGGCTGCGCGTGCAGGGCTGCGTTTCATGCCGGCGTGGCCGCCGCGCTCGACGAGGCGGGCGTGCGCCCGAGGCTCACGGGCGGCGCGTCGTCGGGGTCGATCATCGCCGTGGGCGTGGCCGCGGGCCTCGCGAGAGAGCTCCCCTCGCGGTGGCGCGCCTTCGGCGGCCGCTCGATCGTCTCGCTGCGCCGCGCGCGGTGGAACCGCTCGCTCTTCGACATGAGCCACATCGTGCGGAGCGCGCTCGTCGAGGTGCTCGACGGCGTCGACCTGCGCCGCGCGCCCGTCGAGGCCCTGGTGACGGCCACGCGCCTGCGCGACCTCTCCCCCATGGTGTTCTCGAGCCGCGAGGAGCCCGACCTCGTCGCGCCCGTGCTGGGCTCGTGCTTCATCCCCGTGCTCTACGGCCGCCCGGTGCGTCTCCGCGGCGCGCTGCTCGTCGACGGGGGCGTGACCGACAACCTGCCCGTCGAGGCCCTCGCGGCGCGCGGCGCGCGAGACATCCTCGCGGTCACGGTGCGCCCCGACGGCGCGGCCTTCAAGAGCCCGCGCCTGCGGCGGTGGAGGCCCTCGGTCGAGGGCGCGCGCGTGCATGTGATCCACCCCCGCGGGGAGCTGCCGATCGGGAGCTGGGACTTCGACGCCGACCACCTCGCGCGCGCGCTCGACGAGGGCTACGCGCGAGGCCGGGAGTTCACCGGCACGTGAGGGGGGTCACGGCCCGTGCGCGCGGGGCTCGACGCCCGTCACGCGCGTGATGAGCCGCTCGAGCCTGCGGAACACCTGACCCCGCTCGAGCCAGCGGTCGACCCATCCGCCGGTGATCGAGTAGTGGTGCATGTGCGGCGCGCGGTGGTGCACGTCGTGGTGCTCGCGCGAGAGCACGAGCCCGGCGCGCTGCATCCACGCGACGAGGGGCGAGACCGCGGGCGCGTGGGCCCACTTGTGCGCCTGGCTGGTGAAGGTGACGAAGAACGCCGTGCCCATGCCCCCGAACTGCAACCCCCACGTGATCACCGTGGGGTGCGCGAGGTCGAGCGGGAGCATGTACGTCACCGCGAGGGGCAGGAGCGCGAGGCCCGCGTTGGTGCCGTTGGTCTCGACGAAGTCGTGGCGGTTGATCTCCTCGGGGTCGACGTGGTGCTCGCGGAACTGGCGGATGAACACCCTGCCGAGCCACGGCGTGTCGACCGATCCCCACGTGTCGCAGCCCCAGTGCACCAGGCCCGAGATGAGATCGGAGAGCCACGCCGAGAGCACCAGGGCGCAAACGCCCACGGGCGCGAGCCACCAGCGTGGGTCGGCGTGGGCGAGGCGCAGGGACATGGCGATCTCGACGGCGAAGAAGGCGAACACCGAGGCGGTCTCGACGAGCCGCTGTCCGCGGCTGTACCCGCCTCCGATCCGCTCGCGTTGGAGGGGTGCAGTGGTCATCGCTGGGCGCAGGAGGTTACGCGAAACGCGCCCCGATGGATGAGCGACCGGCGCGCATTTCACGGTGCGAAGGCCCGGTGGCACCCGACTCCGAAAGTGCGCGCGCGGGCGCTTGCGCGGCCTGAGAAAATGCAGCAGCGTGCGGGCCGCTCATCAGCGGAGAGGCGCATGGCAGACCTGTCGATCGACATGTGTGGGATCAAGAGCCCGAACCCCTTCTGGCTCGCGTCGGCGCCGCCGGCGAACACCGGCGAGCAGGTGATGCGCGCCTTCGACGCCGGGTGGGGCGGGGCCGTGTGGAAGACCCTCGGCAACCCCATCGTGAACGTCTCGTCGCGCTTCGGCGCGGTCGACTACGGCGTGCACAGGATGATGGGGCTCAACAACATCGAGCTCATCACCGACCGGCCGCTCGAGGTGAACCTCCGCGAGATCGCCGAGGTCAAGCGGCGCTACCCCCGCCACGCCGTGATCGTCTCGCTGATGGTCGAGTCGAAGGCCGAGTGGAAGGAGATCATCCGCCGCTCGGAGGACACGGGCTGCGACGGCCTGGAGCTCAACTTCGGCTGCCCCCACGGCATGTGCGAGCGCGGCATGGGCAGCGCCGTGGGCCAGGAGCCCAAGGTCTTGCAGGAGATCACCTCGTGGGCCAAGGAGTTCGCGCGCACCCCGGTGCTCATCAAGCTCACGCCCAACGTGGGTGACATCCTCGAGCCGGGGCTCGCCGCGGTGGCGGGCGGGGCCGACGGCCTGTCGCTCATCAACACCATCAAGAGCCTGATCGGCGTCGACCTCGAGCGCATGGCCCCGGTGCCGCGCGTGGGCGTGGCGAGCACCAACGGCGGCTACTGCGGCCCGGCGGTGAAGCCCATCGCGCTGCACATGGTGGCGGCGCTCGCGCGCGACCCGGGCATCCGCGTGCCCATCAGCGGCATCGGCGGCGTCACCACGTGGCGCGACGCGGCGGAGTTCATCGCGCTCGGCTCGACGAGCGTGCAGGTGTGCACCGCGGTGATGCACCACGGGTACAAGATCGTCGAGGACATGATCGAGGGCCTGTCGAACTACCTCGACGAGAAGGGCATGACGCTGGCGCAGCTCCGCGGCGCGGCGGTGCCGAACTACCGCGAGTGGGGCGAGCTCGACCTGAACTACAAGGTCGTGGCGAAGATCAGCAGCGACCTCTGCATCGGCTGCCAGAAGTGCGTCGCGGCGTGCCACGACGGCGCGCACCAGTGCATCTTCACGGGCCCCGACAACGTCGCGCGCCCGCCGCACGCGCACGAGCCCGGCATGGCGATCGCGCCGCGCCCGCTGCCCATCGGCAAGCTCGCAGGCGACCGGGTGCCGTGGGTCGACGAGCCCGAGTGCGTGGGCTGCAACCTCTGCGCGCTGGTGTGCCCCGTCGAGGGCTGCATCACCATGACCGAGCTCCCGCACCCGCAGGGCGTCGAGACGTGGAACGACCGCGTCGCGCAGGGCCGCGACAAGGTCCCCGGCGGCATCTTCGAGTAGCATCGCGGCGCGGGCGCGTCGGGCGCCGCGCAGGAGCGCGAGGGACCGTGAGCGAGCTTCGAGGACTGCATCTCTCTCTGGTGACCCTCGCGCTGGCGGCGTGCGCGCCCGTCGACGAGACGGCGGCGCCGGTCGGCGAGTCGGCCGAGGCGCTCACCGTGCCGGTGCTGCCGAACTGTAGCGAGGCGAACATCCGCGCGAACGCGCCGCCCGACGCCGACGCGATGCTCGACCGCGCCTACAACTGGATCCACCGGCGCGTGCCCTACTGCCAGTGCGTGCTCTCGTCGAGCGCGCCCTTCCGCTCCGACTGCTCGGGCTTCGTCTCGATGGTGTGGCGCCTCGGCGCGCCCGGCCACACGACCTACTCGTTTGCGGGCGGTCCGTGGGCCGACCACGCGTCGATCCGCCTCTCGTCGCGCAACCAGCTCCGCGTGGGCGACGCGCTCAACTACCCGGGCAACCCCAGCGCGGGCACGGGGCACATCGTGCTCTTCGGCGGCTGGCTCAACAGCGCCCACACGCGCTTCTGCTCCCTCGAGGAGTCGCACACCGGCACGCCCGCGCGCGTGATCGAGCGCACCGTCGACCCGGTGTACCTCCCCATCCGCCTCGCGAGCCGCAGGCCGGGGCCGCTCTGCACCGCGCGGTGCAGCGGCGGTGCGCTCATCGACGGCGACTGCGACCGTCACAGCTGCGGCAGCGGGCGCTGCGTCGACGACGGCCACGGCGCGCGCTGCGTCGACCCGGGGTGCCCCTCGTGGGGCAGCGACACGGTCTGCCTCGACGCGCGCACCGTCGCCTCGTGCGTGAACGGAGACCGCCGCTCGACCACGCGCTGCACGGGCGACAACCCGCGGTGCAGCCGGCAGGGCACGGGCGTGCGGTGCGAGTCTCCGACCTGCCCGGCCACGGGCCGCCGCGACGTGTGCCTCGCGTCGGGCGAGATCGCGACCTGCGTCGACGGGCGCATGGGCGCGGGGCGCCGCTGCGCCGCGGGCACCTTCTGCTCCGAGGCGGGCGCGGGCGACGCGGCGTGCGTGGCGCGCGTGTGCGTCGCCGACACGACGCAGGTGCCGATGGCGCACGACGCGTGCCTCGCGGG
>JBDHVF010000147.1:0-12669 GCA_039809605.1 Polyangiales bacterium
TAGAAGCCTTGGACATCACCTTCATCGATCGTTAGTCTCCGCCACCCAGATGGTGCTCGCTGGAATCATCAAGACGATGCGGCCGAAGCAGTGGGTGAAGAACCTCTTCGTCCTCGCGCCGGTCGTGTTCGCGAAGAACCTGTTCGAGGAGCAGGTGCTCCTGCGCGCGCTGGTCGCGTTCGCGTGCTTCTCGATGCTCGCAGGGGCGATCTACACCATCAACGACATCGTCGACGTCGACGACGACCGGAACCATCCGACCAAGCGCAACAGACCCATCGCGTCGGGGGAGGTTCCGGTGCCCGTGGCGAAGGCCACGGCGGCGGCGCTGGTCGCGGTGTCGCTCGGGATCGCGGCCTGGCTCGACCTGCGCGTGGCCCTCGTGGCGCTGCTCTACCTCTTGAAAGACCTCGCCTACTCGCTGCGCCCGTTTCGTTTCAAGCAAGTGGCCTACCTCGACGTGGTGCTGATCACGGCGGGCTTCGTGCTGCGCGTGCTCGCGGGGTGCTACGCGGTCTCGACCCCGGCGCACCCGGTGAGCCCGTCGCTCTACCTCCTCGGGTGCACGGCCTTTCTGGCATTGTTTCTGGGGTTTGGAAAGCGCTACCACGAGCTGCGCGTCAACGCCTCGAAGGCCCGCGACGCGCTCAAGGCCTACTCCCCCCGCACGCTCAAGGCCACCCTCTGGGGCACCGCGCTCGCCACCGTGGCGGTGTACTTCGCGTGGACGCTCGACCCCCCGCCGCAGCTCCTCTTCGCGCGCGGCTACCTCTGGACCACCACGCCCTTCGTCCTCATGGGCATCGGCCGCTTCGTGCGACTGCTCGACTCCGAGAGCGGCGAGTCGCCCACCGACGCGATGCTGCGCGACGTGCCCTTCGTGCTCACGCTGGTGGCCTGGACGGCGCTGGTGCTCACGCTGATCTACCGGCTGCGCCCGACCTGACCGCGCGCGATGACCCCCTGGGAGACGCTCGACCGCGCCGAGGCCCCCGACGGCACGGCCCTCACGCTCGTGCGCCACGGGGGCGACTTCGCCATTCGCGCGGGCGGTCACGCGCTCATGGGGAGCCGCATGCACGCCTCCGAGGACGCCCTCGGCGCGCGCGGCTGCGAGGGGCTGCGCGCGCGGCGCGGCGCGCGGGTGCTGATCGGGGGGCTGGGCATGGGCTTCACGCTGCGGGCCGCGCTCGACGCGCTCGCGCCCGACGCGCGCGTCGAGGTCGCCGAGCTCGTGCCCGCGGTGGTGCGGTGGAACCTCACGCACCTCGCCCACCTCGCGGGCCGCCCCCTCGACGACCCTCGCGCGAGGGTGATCGAGGCCGACGTGGCCGACGTGATCGCGGGCGCGCGCGGCGCGTACGACGCCGTGCTGCTCGACGTCGACAACGGCCCGTCGGCGATCACCGCGGCCTCGAACGCGAGGCTCTACGGCGCCGCGGGGCTCGCCCGCGCGGCCCGCGCGCTGCGTGAGGGGGCGACGCTCGCGGTGTGGTCTGCGGGCGAGGACCGGGGCTTCACCGCGCGGCTCGTCGCGGCGGGCTTCGAGGCGCGCACCGAGCGGGCGCGCGCGCGGGCGGAGGGCGGCGGGTGGCACGTGCTCTGGCTGGCGAAGAGGCGCGCTACGCCATGACCTGCGCGCGCAGGAGGTCGAGGCTGACGTTGCCGCACTCGAGCACGCGCGCGTGAAAGTCCTTGAGCGAGCCGCGGCGCTCGCGCAGGAACTCCTCGCGCAGCGCGAGCATGGCGCGCTGGCCGACCTTGTACGAGATGGCCTGGGCGGGCCATCCGAGGTAGCGCGTCACCTCGCTCTCGGCGTGCTCGGGGGCCATGCCTCCGAGCGCGGTCATCATCTCGACGCCGAGCTCGAAGGTCCACCGCGCGCCGGGGTGAAACGGCGCGTCGTGGGGGATGGGGAGGCCGAGGTGCGAGCCGATGTCGATCACCACGCGGCACGCGCGCATCATCTGGTTGGCGAGCATGCCGAGCTCGTACTCGGGCTTCTCGTAGTACCCGAGCTCGCGCATGAGCTGCTCGACGTAGAGGGCCCAGCCCTCGGCGTAGCCCGAGTAGCCGTACGCGACGCGGTGCAGCCGGCAGAGGTTCTTCGTGAGCGACACCTGGATGCCGCACTGGAGGTGATGGCCCGGGAAGCCCTCGTGGTAGGCGGTGCTCACCTCGTCCCAGAGCGCGAAGGGCCCGTCGCCGTGCATCGAGTACCAGACCGTGCCGGGCCGCGAGAAGTCTTCGGACGGGGGCACGTAGTACGCGCCGAGCGCGCCGCCCGGCGGGGCCTGCTTGACCTCGATGCGTCGGATCACGTCGGGGATGTCGAAGTGCCTCCCGTCGAGCTCGGCGAGGGCCGCCGCCTGCCGCGCGGCCATCGCCGCGAGGAAGGTCTCTCGGTCGGGCGCGGCGCGCGCGGGGTCTTCGCGCAGGAGCTTCATCACCGCGGAGACGTCGGCGCCCGGCGAGATCACCTCGGCGAGCCGTCGCATCTCGTCGAGCGTGCGGCGCACCTCGGCCCAGCCCCACGCGTAGGTCTCCTCGGGGTCGGGCACCGCGCCGAGGAAGCGCCGCATGTCGCGCAGGTATCGGTCGCGCCCCACGCCGTCGTCGGCCTTCGCGCGCGGCAGGTACGTCGCCTCGAGCCAGTCGCCGAAGGCCCCGTACGCCGCGCGCGCCGCGGTCGCGGCGGCTTCGAGGCGCTCCGCGATCGCCGGGTCGCTCACGCCCGAGCGCGCGAAGGAGTCGGGCAGCGCGTCGAAGTACGAGCCCGGGGTCTGGTAGGTGCGGGCCTGCGCGACGACGGCCCGCACCTGGCGCGCGGCCACGAGCTGCCCGGTGCGCAGTCCCTCGTCGAGGGTGCGGCGGTAGCCCTCGAGCGCCGCGCCGAGGCCCTCGACGCGCGAGGCGACGTTGGCCCAGCCCGCGGCGGTGGAGGTGTCCATCGAGTCGAAGGCCATGCGCACCTGCTGAAAGGTCGACGCGATGTTGTTGAGGTCGGTGCGGTGGTCGCCGTGTTCGAACGCGGCGAGCTCCTGGTCGAGCCAGTCGAGCATCACGTGGGCGGCGAGGCGCGACCAGCGGTCGGACTGCGCGGGCAGCGCGGCCACGCGCTCGCGCCACGCGCGGAGGCGCGAGGCGGCGTGGGCGACGCCCTCGGGCGAGAGGTCGTCCCAGCGGTGGTCGTGGCCCGCGACGCCCATGAAGGTCGCCATGATGGGCCGCAGCGCGGCGAGCTCGTCGACGAGGGCGTCGCCGAGCGCGAAGGGGTCGTGGTCGGGGGTCATGATCGGGGCGGTAGAGCACCACCGCCGCGCGCGCCGGGTCAAGCGCGCTTGCGCGCGGGCTTCTTCTTCGCCGGGCCGAGGCCCGCGCGGGCCATGACCTCGCGGGTGAGGCTCTCGTAGTCCTCGCGGCCGCGGCCGCCCTCGGGCTCGTGCTCGAAGATGGTCTTCTTGTGCGAGGGGGCGGCCTTGTGCTGCGTGTTGGCGCGGATCACCGTGTCGAACACCAGCGCCCCGAAGCGCTTGCGCAGGAGCTCCTCGACCTCTGCGGTGATGCGCTCGCGGCGGTCGACGAGGGTGAGCAGGTAGCCGAGCACCTCGACGCGCGCGCCCGCGCGCTCGCGCAGCTTCTGGAGCGTCTCGCCGAGGAGCTTGAGCCCCAGCATCGGCAGGTACTCGCACGACACGGGGATGACCACCTTCTGCGCGGCCACGAGGGCGTTGACCGTGAGGAGCCCGAGGTAGGGGGCCGTGTCGACGACGACCACGTCCATCGACTCGACGGTCGGGCCCTTGAGCGTGCGTTCGAACACGCGCTCGCGGCCGTAGGCCGACGCGAGGTGCAGGTCGACGGCGGCCATGCGCTCGCCCGCGGGCGCGACCCACAGGCGGTCGAGGCGCGTGGGCACCACGGCGTCGTCGAGGGGGCGCTCGTCGAGCAGCACGCGCGCGACGTCGACGGCCTCCTCCGCGGGCGTGGCCCCGAGCGTGGCGCTCGCGCTGCCCTGGATGTCGAGGTCGACGAGCAGGGTCTTGAGGCCCTTGCGCGCGAGGCCGGCGGCGAGGTTCACGGCGGTCGTGGTCTTGCCCACGCCGCCCTTCTGGTTCGCCACCGCGAGGATGAGGGGTTCGGCCATGCGAGGCGCCCTCCTACGCATCGGCACGCGCTGTCAAGTCAAGAATCCGACGAGGAGCCCCCCATGAAGCCGAGTTATGTCTTGTGCAAGGGGTCATCCGTTGACTAGAAGTGGACGGCTTCGCATCGATGTAGTCCGATATCCTTACATGTAGGCAACGAACAGAGAGCCCTTGCTGCAAGGGCTTTCATGAACCTGTCGACGAGGGTTTACATGGATCGAGCAAGGATTCGCGTGGCGCTGCTGACCTCACTGCCGATGATGCTGCTGGGGTGCGAGCACGCGATGGTGGGCAACGCGCTGGCCCTCGGCATGACCTGCTGCCTCTTCTTCGGCACGCTGCAGCTCGGGCGCCGCCCCGCGGCGCCGTCGGAGCGGGCGAAGCAGCCCACGAACCCGTCGAAGTGACCCGCGTCGAGCGCTTCGCACGCGCGAAGGCGCAGTCGCGGCTTCCCCTCCCACGCGCGCGTTGATAACTGTCGGGCGACGATGCCGACCGAGCAAGCGGCCGGGTTCCGCACCATCGACCAGTTCTCGCTCGGCGACCTCGAGTCGATCTGGAACATCCTGCGCGGCGACTCGGTGATCGACTGGAAGCGACTGAACCTCACGTCGGAGGCCGACGTCGACGAGTTCCTGCGCGTGCAGGAGTACCTGCCCGACCGCCCGTCGGACCGCGCGCGCCTCGAGGCGATCAAGAGCGACGCGATCGCCTACCTGCGGCGCAACTTCGACTACCCCATCCCCCACACCGTGGCCGAGATGAGCGTCGAGGAGCTCATGCTCACGGCCTCGGGCCGCGGGCACAAGCAGGTCTGCGCGTGCGTGATCCTGAAGGTGATGCACATCGCCAATCACCTGCAGGGCCGCGAGCTGCTCTTCATGCTCCCGCTCTCGGACGCCGAGGTCTTTCAGCTCGTCGAGCAGAAGATCTACCGCGTGATCGGCGGCATGCTCGAGGAGGCAATGCCCATCACCGAGTTCCTCGGCGGGCGCAAGAGCCGCGACTCGCTCTACACCAAGCTCCTGTCGAAGACCGAGACCATCGCCGCGCAGATCTACGACAAGGTGCGGTTCCGCATCGTGACGCGCACCACCGAGGACCTGCTCCCGGTGCTGAACTACCTCACGCGCAAGCTCTTTCCGTTCACGTACGCCATCCCCGGCGAGAGCTACAACACCCTGCTCGACCCGCGCGCCTACGCCGAGCGCCACCCGCGCATCGGCGAGCTGCTCGCGTCGCCGCTCGCCAACGTGCACGAGGACCCCCTCTCGCCCGCGGCCGACAACAAGTTCAGCGCGCGCTCGTACCGGGTGATCCACTTCGTGGTCGACATGCCCGTGCGCGTGCCCGAGAGGGTGCTCACCGCGGCGCCCCCCGCCGCGCAGGGCCTCGGCCCGGTGGTCTTCGTGCTCGTGGAGTTTCAGCTCGTCGACCAGGAGACCGAGCACACCAACGAGTCGGGCGAGGCCTCGCACGCGCGCTACAAGGAGCGCCAGCGCCTCGCCGTGCGCGACCGCCTCCAGCTCGGGAGCGACCGCGTCAAGCGCACCCGCAAGTGACCTCTCGTCACGGCGACTCGGGGAGCTCGGTCTCGACCGGGCGCTCGACCGTGCGCCGCACGAACAGCCGCCCGAGGTCGTCGTGGCACACGTCGCCGTCGCCCACCGACGCGCAGTTGGGGTAGACGCCGCCCTGGTCGCGCAGGGGCGTCACGCGGCAGTCGCGCAGCCCGCACGCGTTGGTCACCACGCGCACGTCGGCCGCGAGCCACGACCAGTTGACGCTGCCGATCGCGGGGTTGTCGGCGCAGCGCATCGTCACGATGCCGTCGTCGACGCTGCCCACCGCCGCGCGCGCCACGCCCCCGCAGTGGATCGCGAGCACCGGGTGGACCGCGTCGTCGCGCGCGTCGGCGTTCGAGCACGTCCCGTGGTCGCGGTAGAAGTTCACCATCAGCCGGAAGGTCACGTCGTCGGGCGGGTCGTCGATCGCGGCGTTCTCGGGGAAGCAGAAGGCGGGGTCGGTCGGGTCGCGCACCGCCGGGTCGCAGGTGATGTCGTCGGTGTCGAGCCGGGGGTTCCAGCAGCGCCCGCTCGCGCGCCACAGGTCGCCGAAGGGCGGCGGCGCGTTCTGGCAGGCCTCGGCGCTCGACGCGGGCGCGAAGCGCGGGTCGGCCGCGGAGGTGCTCCAGCGCACGACGCCGCCGGGGGCCTTGCACGTCGCGAAGTAGCAGTCGCCCGTGGTGAACCAGCGGTACGAGCTCGCGATGGTGCGGTCCATCGGCGCGACGTGCAGGTCGAGGTCGACGCCGTCGGAGTTCACGCCGCCCTTGCGGTCCCAGTCGAGCTCGACGCGCAGCCCGCGGCCCTGCACGTAGAGCGGGAAGCGGCACGTGTCGCTGCGCCCGCCCGCGCGCTCGAGCGTGAGCGTCACGGTGTAGAGCCCCGCGCGCACGGGCATGAGCCGCAGCACGGCGTCGGTCGCCGACGCGGGCGCGGGGCACGGGTCGACCCCCTCGGGGCACGCCACCTCCCAGCGGTACGAGCGCGCGCTCGCGTCGATCGTGCGGCCGTCGAGCGTGAAGACCTGCAGCGGCGCCACGCCCGCGCTCGGCGGGCAGCGCAGCGTGTTGGCGCAGCCCGTGAGCCCGTCGTCGATCGAGCCGTCGCAGTCCTCGTCGCGGCCGTCGCAGGTCTCGGCCCTCGCGGGCGTCGCGCCCCTGCACTCGTTGCCCACCCACGCGCCGAGCTCGGTGCAGCGCATCGTCCCGTCGCGGCACGCGCCCACGCCGCGGCGGTCGGGCGCGCCGGGGAAGCACGCGCGCATCTCGCCGGGGCGGCACGGGCAGCCCTCGTCGACCTGACCGTTGCAGTTGTCGTCGAGCCCGTTGCCCGACCCGAGGCCGCCGTCGCCCTCCGCCTGACCGCAGCGCTCCTCGAGGCCGCAAGGGCCCGCGCGGCAAGGGTCGATCGGCGGGATGTCGGGCACCACGTACCGATCGGGCAGAGGCCCGAGGTCGAGCGGCCCCGCGTCGAGGCCGCTGGGGTTCGCGGGGGGCCGCTTCTCCTCGACGCAGCCCAGCACCGCAACCACGAACGCGACCGCACGACGCACGACGCCGGCGACTCTATCACGCCGCCGCGCGGTATCGTCGTGCGCGCAGTGACCGCCGACGCGCCCGACGAAGAGCCTCCGCGCGACGCGCCCCGGCGCTGGGTCGGCCCCGCGGTGTTCTTCGCGTTCGTGGCCGCGGTCGTGAGCGGGGCCTCCGCGGTCGCGTCGAGGCACCGCGCGCTGCACGGCGCCGACCTGGTGACGGGACTCTACGTCGACGCGCGCTTCGCGCCGCCCCCCTCGCTCGCGGGCGCGCGCACAGTCTCGCACGACGCGACGTGGCCCCTCGCCCCCGGCAGCGGCTCGCTGCGCGTGCGCTTCGAAACCGTGTCGCGCGGGCGCGCGAGCGCCGTCACCGCGGCGCGCGTCGAGCCCGGCGCGCGGGTGCTCGACGGCGTCGAGGCGCGCGTGCGGGTCACGGGCTACGAGACCTCGGCCACGGCCGACGACGGGCGCGCCATCCCCGTGGGCCGCGTCGCGCTCGAGTGCGTCGAGCGCGCGGCCGACGGCGAGCACGTGCACCGCATCGAGCTGCGCGGCGACGGCACCACCGCCGACCCCGACGCCGTCAGGTGATCGCGTCGCGCCGCAGGTCGCGCCAGAGCATCGCCGCGCACGCCGCCGCGCCCGCGAGCAGCGCGGCCCCCAGGGGGCGCTCGTGCAGGAGCACCTTGCCCACGCCGAAGAGCGTCAGGTAGATGAGCCCGCACCCGAGGGCCCAGTCGCGAAGCCGCACGCCGACCGACGGCCCCGCCGCGCCCCCGGCCTTCGCCGCGCGCGCCACGGGCCCCCAGCCCGAGCCCGCGGGGCGCACGCGCTCGTAGAACGCCACGAGCGTCTCCATGGGCTCGGGCCTCGTCGCGAAGGTCGCGGCGAGCCACGCGACGGTGGTGATCGCGAGCGTGCCGAGCATCAGGTGCGCGAAGCCGCGCGGGTCGGCCGGGTCGAGGCCCGCGCCGTACTGGAGCGCCAGCGAGGCCACGAGCGAGGCGACCATCGCGGCGATCTCGCTCCACGCGTTGATGCGCCACCAGTACCACCGGAGGATGAGCACCAGGCCCGTGCCCGAGCCCATGGCGAGCAGGATCTTCCACGCGCCCTCGATGGACCCCAGCGTGAGCGTGACGCCGCCCGAGAGGGCCATGGTGAGCACGGTGGCGGCGCGCGACGCGGCGACGTAGTGGGCTTCGCTCTGGCCGGGCTTGATGAAGCGCGCGTAGAGGTCGCGCACCAGGTACGACGCGCCCCAGTTGAGGTGCGTGGCGACGGTGGACATGTACGCCGCGACGAAGCCCGCCATCATGAGCCCGCGCAGGCTCGGCGGCAGGTGGTCGATCATCACGCGCACGTACGCGCCCTCGGGGTCGCGGTCGGTGCCGTCGCGCAGGCCGGGGTAGAGCGCGCAGGCCGCGAGGGCCGTGAGGATCCACGGCCAGCTCCGGAGGCAGTAGTGCGCGACGTTGAACCACAGCGTCGCGAGCACGCCGTCGCGCTCGGTGCGCGCCGCGAAGATGCGCTGCGCCACGTAGCCGCCGCCGCCGGGCTCGGCGCCCGGGTACCACGCCGCCCACCACTGCACGCCGAGGTAGACCGCGAGCGCGACGCCGGGCATCCACGTCGCGTCGGCGGGCGGAAGCACCGCGAGGCGCTCCGAGGGCACCGCCGCGAGGATGCCGTCGACGCCGCCCGCCGCGCGCACCGCGCACACGGCGAGCGCGACGGTGGTGCCCATCATCACCACGAACTGGATGGCGTCGCCCCAGAGCACGCCCCACAGGCCCGACACCGACACGTAGAGGCCGGTGACGCCGAGGCACACGGCGACCGCGGGCCCCCTGGGGAGCCCCAGCGTGAGCCCGAGGATCTTGGCCATCGCGAGGTTGACCCACCCCAGGATCACGCAGTTGATGGGCACGGCGAGGTAGACCGCGCGGAAGGCGCGCAGCGCGGCGGCGGCGCGGCCCGCGTAGCGCAGCTCGACGAGCTCGACGTCGGTCATCACGCCCGCGCGTCGCCAGAGCGACGCGAAGAAGAACACCGTCAGGATGCCGCTGGCGACGGCGTTCCACCACAGCCAGTTGCCGGCGACGCCGTGGGCGACGACGAGGCCGGTGACCACGAGGGGCGTGTCGGCCGAGAACGTGGTGGCGACCATCGAGGTGCCCGCGAGCCACCAGGGCACGTCGCGCCCCGAGACGAAGAACTCGCTCACGCTCCGCTTCGCGCGGCGGCCGAGCGCGAGGCCCAGGCCCACGTTGAGCGCGAAGAACGCCGCCATGACCGCCCAGTCGACGCCCGTGAGCCGCATCGCGGCGACTCTAGAACAGGGCGCTCGCGCGGCGCGACGAATCAGTGATGGTGGTGGTGGTGATGGTGGCGGCGCGGCTCGCCGTGGTGGCGGCCGTGGCGGTGACGGCAGCTGCGCTCGTCGGTGACGGGCGACGCGGGCGCGGCGGGCGCGGCGTCGGGCGCGGCGCGCGCGACGGCGTCGTCGGCGTCGTCGAGCACGACGTGCTCGCGGCCGTACTCGCGCGCGGCCTCGTCGATGCGGGCCAGCAGGGCGCGGCGGCGCACCTCGTACTCGCGCACCTGCCTCGGGCGCAGCACGCGGAACGGGGCTTCGACGGTGCGCCGCGCGAGCACATCGCCCGTGGTGCGCTCGACGGCGGCGAGCAGGCTCGCGGGGATGCGCCGGATGCCGTCGATGCCGCCGCGGTCGGTCAGCCGGAGGTTCTGCATGTACCAGCCGCGGTTGTTGTCGCGAAAGACCAGGTCGCCGCGCTCGTCTTGAGGGACGTTGGCGGAGTTCCACCGGTCGAAGTTGGCCTGGAGGTAGTCGAAGACGATGAGCGAGGCGATCTGGAGGGCGCGCGTGCGGTGCTCCGCGGGGATCTCGCGGCGCGGGTCGAGCCAGGGGTTCCACTCGGCGCGCGACTCGGCGGTGTGGAGGTTGGTGCGGCGGAGCACGGGCATCCACGCGATGGCGGCGCCCTCGACGGTGCCGTCGCGCTCGACCTCGAGGTCGGCGTCGCGCAGAAAGCCGTCGAGCGCGCCGACGGGCACGCGGCGGTACACGGCCGGCGGCACGCGTCCCTCGATGCCGAGCGCGCGCGCGAGCTCGTAGCCCGCGAGCTCGTGCACCCACCAGTCGCGCTCGCCGCGGCGCGCGGGCTTGAACGCGATCTCGTAGCCGTCGCCGAGGTCGCAGTGGAACACCAGCGTGCTGCTGTTGAAGCGCTCGATCACCCGCCGCACGGGGCGCGTCGCCATCTCGTGCAGGAGGTCGTCTTCGGGGCGCCCGCGGAACACCCGCACGCCGGCGCCGTTCACCGCGGGGGTGGGCGGCGCGACCTGGGGCTGCGCGGCGGGGGCGGTGCCGGCGACGGCGGCCTGCACCGCGGCGGCGCCGGCCTGCGCGCGCGCGACGCGCGGGGCCCACAGCGCCGAGAGGCACAGCGCGGTGGCGATCGAGAACAGGGTGCGGTGTCGCCGCGGGGTCATGAGGTCTCCTCGCATCGGCCGATTGAACGACGGCTCGACGACGCTCCTTGACCCTCACGGTATCACCACCCCGGCCCGCCGCGAGAATACGCGGCGAACGGGGGAGCCCCTACTGCGCCCGCGCCGGGTGGTGTAGACACTCGCGGCCATGAGCGCGAGCGGCACCCCGAGGCTCTATCACCAAGACCCCCTCTTGCTGGAGTTCGACGCGACGGTGGTCGCCCACGGCCGCTTCGGCGACCGCCCCTCGGTCGTGCTCGACCGCTCGGCGTTCTACCCCGAGGCGGGCGGGCAGCTCGGGGACCATGGGTCCCTCGGCGACGTCGCGGTGGTCGACGTGCAGGTCGACGACGAGGGCGTGGTGCACCACCTGATCGAGGGGGCGCCGCCCGCGGTGGGCGCCGCGGTGCGGGGCTCGATCGACCGCGCGCGGCGCAGGCTGCACATGGCGCTGCACACGGGCCAGCACATGCTCTCCCGCGCGCTGCTCGACGAGGCGGGCGCGGAGACGGTGTCGTCGCGCCTGGGCTCGACCGCGTGCACGATCGACGTGAACCTCGCGTCGCTCGACGAGGCCGCCGTGGCCCGCGCCGAGGAGCTCGTGCAGCGCGTGATCGAAGACGACCTGCCCGTGCGGGCGTACTTTCCGACGCCCGAGGAGCTCGCGCGGCTGCCGCTGCGGCGCGCGCCCAAGGTGACCGAGAACGTGCGCGTGGTCGACGTGGGGGGCTTCGACGTGTCGCCGTGCGGCGGCACCCACTGCACGAGCACCGCGCAGGTGGGCCTCGCCACCATCACCAACCTCGAGCGCTACAAGGGCAAGATGCGCGTGACCTTTCTCGCCGGGCGCGTGGCGCGGCGCGAGGTCACGGCCCGCTCGCGCTCGCTCGCCGAGCTCGCGCGGGGCTTCTCGTGCGGCCCCCTCGACGTGCGCGCGGGCGTCGAGCGGCTGCGGGCCGACCTGCAGGGCGCGCAGGCGTCGCTCGGCGACGCGCGGGCGCGGTGGGCCGAGCTCTACGGCCAGCGCCTCGTGGCCGAGGCCGCCGCGCGGGGCGAGGCGCGGGTCGCGTGCGTGCTCGAAGGAGAGCCCGTCGAGACGCTGCGCGCGCTCGGGTCGCAGGTGACGGCGGCGCCGGGCGTGGTGGCGATGCTGGCGTCGCGCTCGGGCGAGGGGATGCAGGTGCTCGTGGCGCGCGGCGAGGGCAGCGCGTTCGACTGCGGCGCGTGGCTGAAGAGGGCCGCCGCGGAGCACGGAGGCCGCGGCGGGGGCAGGGCCGACCGCGCCGAGGGGAGGCTCCCCGCGACGGTCGACTGGCTCGCCCTTACGCGCGAGGGGTGACCTCTCGCTCGAGGTGCACCGTGGTGGTGGGGAACGCGAGGCGCGCGCCCTTCGCCGCCACCACGTCGAGCAGGGTCATCAGCACCTCGCTGCGCAGCGCGAGGAAGTCTTCGTACGTGTCGACGTCGAACCAGGCCGACACCTCGACCTCGAGGCTCGACGCGCCGATGCGACGGAGGTAGGCCCAGACCTCTCCCGCGTGGGATTTCGGGTGCGCGGCGAGGGCCTCGCGCAGCCCGTCGAGCACCGCGCGCAACACCTCGGGGGGCGTGCCGCACTCGATGCCGAGGGTGGCGTGCACGCGGTAGCGGTCGCGCGCCGAGACGGTCTCGGTGCGCAGGTCGGCGAGCTTGCCGTTGGGGATCGAGACCACGGTGCGGTCGAGCGTGCGGATGCGCGTCGAGCGCAGGCCCACGGCCTCGACGGCGCCCTCGTGGTCGTCGACCTTGATCCAGTCGCCGACGCGAAACGGCTGGTCGAGCCCGATGGCCACCGAGCCGAAGAGGTGCTCGCCGGTCTTCTGCGCGGCGAGCGCGAGCGCGAGGCCGCCGATGCCCAGGCCCG
>JBDHVF010000148.1:0-12649 GCA_039809605.1 Polyangiales bacterium
TACGCGCCCGAGGCGCGCGCGAAGAGCGGCGGCGCGTCGGGTCGCGGGGGCGGCGGCAGCGGCCCCACGCCCGACGCGTCGGCGCGCACGTAGCCGGGCTCCGTCGGGTAGCGCGTGGAGGTGAGCAGCACGCCGGCGGCGCCGTCGAGGGCGGGCACGCGCGCGCAGTCGGGCCAGTCGAGCTCGCGGTCGAAGTCGCAGAAGCGCCGCTCGGCGCGCCCCAGCACCGCGCGGGTCGCGCCCGCGTCGAGGGGCTCCTCGGCGACGAGCGTCGACGAGCCCGCGCCGCGAAAGAGCGGACGCACGTGCGCCGGGTCGAGCACGCGCATGGGCTCGGGCGGCGGCGCGACGGTCGAGGGGCGGGCGCGCGGGGCGCTCGCGCGCGACGCGGCGGCGAAGAGCTCGTCGAGGTAGTGGCGCGGGTCGTCGCGGGCGGTGCGGAGCGAGCCCTGCGCGAGCTCGGTGGCCGCGAGCGAGGCGAACTGGTTGAGCAGCCGGTGCGCAGGGTCGTCGGAGCGCGATTCGAAGAGCGCGCGGGTCATGGCGCGGGCGTAGGGGGCGCAGCGCCAGGGCCACTGGCGCATGCGCTCGTCGCGCGGCAGCGAGCGGGCGCCGGCGGGCACGCGGAGCTCGGAGCGGCGGGCGTTGCGGGCGACCTCTCCGACGCGGCGCCGGTCGCCCGCGAGGCACTGCGAGAGGTCGCTCCACGCGTCGGCGGCGCGCTGGAGCTCGCGGGCGCGCCGCTCGGTGTCGATGCGGCCGTTGGCGTACCACGCGCCCGCGGCGGCGAGGGCGAGGGCGCCGACGGCGAGGGCGGCGTTGCGCGGGCCTCGGTCGCGCGGGGGCTCGAGCGTGTCGTCGGGGTCGTCGTCGCGCATCGGGCGGTCGTCGCCGCGGCTCGCGGATCAGTTGAAGATGCGCGCGCGCGCGACCGGGTCGGTGCGAAACTCGATGAGGCCCGACGACTGCGTGTCGACCACGTAGAGCCGGTTGGTGTGCGGCACGTGGCGCGCGGACACCGGGAAGATGCCCGCCTCGTTGCGCACGAGGGGCTCCCACCCGCCGCTGATCGAGAACCTGAACTGCGCCTCGCGCGAGGGCTCGACGATCGAGGCCCTGCCCCCCTCGCTCGACACCGCGGGGAACACCTGCAGGCAGAAGAACGAGTTGGCGAACACGGGCGTCGACGCGAGGGTGACGGCGCCCGCGGCGTCGAGCGCGCCCATGCACGCGCGGCCCGCGAGGCAGCGGGCGCTCGTGCGCGTCGCCAGGGGCACGCGGCCCGTGAGGCACGCGCGCGAGAGCGCCTCGACGGCGCTCTGGCGGGCGTCGTCGAGCGCGCAGCGGCCGCGGTCGTCGGCGCGCACGGCCGTGAGATAGCCGTTGCGCGAGCCCTGCACCACCCACTGCCCGTTGGCGCGCACCTCCACGTGCGCCGCCAGCGGGAAGCACCGGCGCAAGAGGTCCGCCGTGACGCCCGCGGGGAGGCGGAGCACGAGGCACTCCTGCCGGGCCTGCTCGATCACGAGGTCGCGGTTGGCCTGCTGCGCGGCGGTGCCGAAGGTGCGCGCGCAGAGGGCCGCGTCGCTCGCGAGCGGCGTGGGGTCGCCCTGCACCGTCACCTGGTCGCGGGCGTAGGCGTCGTCGGCGAGGGCGCCGTGCGTGCAGAAGCCCGCGTTGGGCGCGTCGAGCACGACGGCGTTCGGTCCCGCGGCGTCGACGCACGCGGCCGCGACCCGGCCGCCGTCGCCGTCGCCCGGGCTCGCGGGGTCGACGAACGCCGCGCCGTAGAGGTCGAGGCCCGGCAGCACGCCCTCGTAGGTGAGCCCCCAGAGCTCGTTGCGGAGCGCGTAGGGGTCGGCCGGCAGCGACGCGTCGACGCCCGCGTCGGGGCCCGCGTCGGGCGTCACGCACGCGGGGCCGCCGTCGCCCGCCTCGGGCGGGGGGATGAACGCCGGGTCGACGGGCGCGCGCGGGGCGAGCTCGATGCCGTAGTTGGCCACGACGCCCCCGTCGGGCGCGGCGACGCACGACGTGGCCTCGCCCGCCGTGCGGTCGCGCGTGCACCCGAGCGCGGGCGTGGTGGGCGCCTCGGCGAGCTGCACGCGCTGGGTGCCGCGCACGAGCGCCGAGTGCACGGGCGCCGACGCGACGAGCGGCGCGTCGGTGAGCGCCGCCGAGGCGCGCGGCGCGTGGCGCACGAAGCGGTACGCGTTGGCGTTGTCGATGACGTTGCATGCGCCCGAGCGCGCGCGTGCGTCGTAGTCGTCGACGTCGATCACGGCGAGGCTCCCGTCGCGCAGCACGGCGCCCATGAACACGCCGTGCAGGTAGCCCGGGCCCGTGGCGGCCGCGCCGGCGCAGCCCGAGAGCGTGTCGCACGCGGGGGGCACGGTGATCTCGCCCGACGCGTCGGGGCCGCGGTACTCCGCGGTGTTGATGGGCACGAGCGCCACGGCGGGCGCCGCGAGGGCCACGCGGTCGTCGGCGAGCGACGGGTCGATCAGGCGGCGCTGGGGGTTGGGCGCGGGCAGCACGTTGGGCCGCACGCGCGCGTCGCGCGTGAGGTCGTACACGACGACGGCGCCCGTGGTGGCGTTGGCGGCGTAGAGGTAGCGCGCGCGGGCGAAGTGGTCGGGGTCGGCGTCGGCGGCGGCGCGCGAGAGCGTCGCGCGCGCCCAGCCCGACACCGCGAGCGCGCGGGTGGGGGCGCCCACGTCGATGCGCGACTGCTCCCGCAGGGGCATCGCCTCGAGCACGTGCACGAAGTTCGAACGGTCGTCGGAGACGTAGACCCGGTGCGTCTCGGCGTCGACGGCGAGGGCGAGCGGGTGCGCGGGCGCGTTGCCCGTGGAGGCGTCGAGGCCGCCGTCGGCGCCCGCGGGGGCGGTGATGGGGGTGAAGCCCATGTCCGCGGGGTGCAGCGGGTCGGTCACGTCGAAGACGGCCACCGCGGCGCGGTCGGGCACGGTGGCGTAGAGCAGGGTGCGCCCGCCGACGGTGTCGATGGCGAGGTCGCGCGGGGCGCCGTTGAGCGCGAGGGGCGCGCCGCGCACGACCTCGCGGCCCGCGTCGCTGGCGCGGCGGGGGTTGTAGAGAATGGTCGAGGCGTCGAGGCGCTCGATGGCGCGCGAGCCGGTGCTGGCGATCCAGATGGAGCTCGGGGTGCCCGCGGCGCGCACGTCGGAGACGAGGGCGGTGGGCAGGGCGCCGATGGGGATGAACGAGAAGCCCGGCAGGTCGGGGCTGTTGTCGATGAGCGAGGTGCCCGACGCGGCCGCGAGGTCGACCACGGCGAGCTCGCCGCGCTCGCTCTGGGTCACGACGGCGTAGAGGTGGGCGCTGCCCGTGGTCGAGGTGTTGTCGCTGGCGTTGAGGCCGCAGTCGGTGATGCGCAGCGGGGTGACGACGCCGGCCTCGACGCGCAGGCACACGAAGTCGACGTCGGTCGCGCGGTCGAAGTTGAAGGTGGTGTTCACCACCGACGCGGTCGAGCACGAGAGCGGGAGCGAGAGCGCCGCGAGGGCGAGCAGCGGGCGGCGCATCAGACGCCCCCGGCGCGGCCGAGGCGGCCGAAGGTGAGCACGCGGCGGTTGAACATGGGGTTGGGGGTGCCGTCGGCCGAGCGCGACGGGCTCACGTCGACGACCTCGACGGAGAAGTCGAGGAAGTCGACCACGTAGAGGAGCCCCGCCCGCGCGTCGTGCACGAGGTTGTGCGGCCCGCGGTTGGTGGCGATCTGGTCGACGACGCGGTGCTCCGAGGGGTCGACGACGTAGATCCACCGGGCGTCGTACGAGACGGCGTAGACGTAGGTGCGCGAGAGGCTCTGCTGCCACACGGCCACGGCGCGCGAGGGGCCCGCGGGCAGCGCGGTGGCGTCGGTGACCGACGGGGCCGCGGGGTTCGAGATGTCGAGCGTGAGGAGCGCCGTCGGGCTGCGGCTCACCACGTACGCGACGCGCGAGGGCGCGACGGGGTCGAGCACGATGGCGCGGCTGTCGGCGCCGGTGTTGAGCCCCGTCACGGGCGCCGCCGCGGCGCGGTAGAGAAAGGCCCGGTTGTCGCCGAGCGAGGCGTTGCCGCCGTACGCTTGGAGCAGGGTGAACGACGCCTCGGCGCGGCTGACGGCGAGCCACGTGCTGCGGTCGGCGGCGCTCGCGCGGGGCAGGAGGGTGAGGGCGCTCAGGCCCGCGGCGGTGCCGCCGAGGGTGCTCACGAGCGTGGGACCGACCGACTGCGTGGGCGCGGGCGTCGAGGCGATGGGGTCGCGCAGGAGCGAGGCGTGCGCGACGGAGGTGTCGTAGCTCTGGTGGGTCATCACGATCCAGCCCCGGTCGGGGTCGATCGAGAGCGACGACGACTCCTGCGGGAGCACGAGCCCGCCGGGGCTCTGCGACGGGTCGTTGCCGGCGTAGTGGCTGCCGGCGCAGTAGCCGCGGTCGTCGATGGGGCCGCAGTCGAGGCTGCCGTCGGGGCGCACGTCGAACCACGCGAGCGAGTTGCCCCCGCGCACGATCACGTAGAGCCGCTGCGCGCCGCTGCGGAACACGCCCATCGCGGCCTCGACGGCGTAGGGGTTGAGCTTGCGGGTGAACCCGCTGCGCACGAGGGGGATCTCGTCGCAGATCCACGCGCCGCGGGCGTCGTGGTCGGCCTTGCAGCCCGCGTGGTCGGCCATGCGGGCGCGCACCCGCGAGAGGTCGACGGCGGTCACGGTGCTGCCGTTGAACGCCAGGTCGAAGTCGGAGTTGACCACGTAGAGGAAGTCGGCGTCGGCGTCGGGCGACGGCCGGTGCAGCGCCAGGGCCGTGGGGAAGAAGAAATGGTCCGTCGGGGGCTCGTTGCCGTTGTTGTCGGAGCAGGCTCCGAGCGCGGCGGCGAGCGCGGCGGTCGCGACGATGCGTGTGAGCGGCGATTGCATGAAAGCGCGCGGAGGCTAGTCGCTACCCCCGTGCTCGCGCAAGGACGGCCGCGGAAGGGTCACGACCAGGGGTTGTGCAGGTCGCCGGGGCGGCGCGGGGGCTGGAGCAGCGGCGGCGCGTTGCGGTCGCGGGCGTTGCCCTGCGGCCGCGCGTCGTGGCGGCGCGTGCGCTCGTGGCGGTCGTGCGCCTGGGGCTGCGCGGCGGCGGTGAGCGTGACGACCAGCGGAGAGCGCGTCGCGGGCGTGACCACGACGGGCTGGTCGGTGAAGCCCGCGGCGCTGACGGTGTAGGTCTCTTCGCCGACGGCGAGGCGCGCGAGCGCGTGCGGCGCGACGCCGACCTGCTGGCCGCCGCGGAACACCCGCGCGCCCGGCACGTTCGACTGGATCACCACGGGCTCGGCCTGCGCCTGCGGCACGACGTGCGGCGCCGCGGGCGGCTGCGCGTCGGGCGTCGGGGTCTGCACGGGCACCACGCGGCCGGGCTGGAGCTGCTGCTGCGTCATCGCGAGGTCTTCGCGGGGCTGCGGCGCGGCGGTCGTGGGCTGGAGCGCGCTCGCGAAGGCCACGATGGCGACGGCGATGAGCGCGCCCACGCCGACGATGGCCCCCACGATGAGCCCGGTCTTCGAGCGCGGACGCGGCACCTCGGTGCCCGGCGGCAGCGACGCGCTCGTCCCGTGGTCGGGCGCGGAGGGGTCGGCGAAGCGGATGCGGCCGACGTTGTCGAAGGGCGACGGCGTCGGCGCCGCGGGCCGCGGCGGCGTCGAGAGCGGCGAGAGCATCGACGCGGGCGCGGGCGCGGGGAGCGACATCGAGTGGGCGGCGGCCATCGAGGGCCCCGACGGGTTCACGCTCGGCGTGGTCACCGCGGGCTGCGAGGGTGACGCGCTCGGCGTGGTCACCGCGGGCTGAAACCCGAGGGCGGCGTTGAGCTCCTCGGGGCTCGCGGGCTCGAGCATCTCGCTGGGGAGCTGGCGGATCATCGTCGCGGCCTCGGAGATGAAGTCCGCGCGGTCGAAGCGCCGGGTGCTCACCTCCTGGTCGTCGAGGGCGATGGAGGTCTCGCCGTTGCGGCAGCGCGCGAGGTCGTCGTAGAGCTCGCCCATCGAGGGGTAGCGGGCCTCGCGGTCCTTCGCGAGGCACTTGAGGATCACGGCCTCGAACGAACGCGAGAGCTTCTCGCACTCGGGGTACACGCTCGGCGCCGTGGGCGTGTGATAGAGGTGCGCCGTCAGGATGCCCATGAGGTTGTCGGCGTCGAAGGGGATCTTGCCGACGACCATCTCGTACATGAGCACGCCGAGGCCGTAGATGTCCGTGGTGGCGTCGATGTTCTTGTCGCCCGACGCCTGCTCGGGGGACATGTAGTGCGGCGTGCCGAACACCGAGCCCGTGCGCGTGCGCGCGGCCTTGGAGTTCTGCACCTTGGCGATGCCGAAATCGAGGATCTTGACGAAGTACGGGTCCTCGGGCCGCCGCACGATGTGAAAGTTGTCGGGCTTGATGTCCCTGTGCACGATGCCGATGGCGTGGGCGGCCTTGAGCCCGTCGGCGATCTGCATCGAGATGTGCAGGGCGAAGTCCTCGGGCAGCGGCTGGCGGCGCTCGGAGCCCGGCGCCTTGGGCATGCGCGCCAGCAGGTCGCCGAGCGAGCGGCCCTCGAGGTACTCCATCACGAAGAAGCGCGAGCCGTCGGGCAGCGAGCCCCAGTCGTAGATCTCGACGATGTGGGGGTTCTGCACCGCCGCGGCGGCGCGGGCCTCCTGCTCGAAGCGCACGACGAGGTCTTCTTCCTCACCGTACTCCGCGCGCAGCACCTTCACCGCGTACGGGCGCCGCGTCTCGGTGTCGACGGCGCGGTAGACCACGCCCATGCCGCCGTCGCCGAGCACCTTGTCGACCGCGTAGCGGTTGAGGATCGTCGTGCCCACGAGGCGGTCGCGCTCCGACGCGACGACCACGAGGTCGAGCACGGCGCCGTCGACGTCACAGACGCGCGCGCTGCTCTCGAGAAACCGCTTGTGGCACTTCGGGCACTCTCGCATCGACGTTTACGCTCGCGCGATCCCCCGAGAGACCGCCGTTTCTCTTTCGTTACCGCGTTCTCATAGCGGTGACAAGCATCAGGGACCAGTACGCGCCCGGGGGTTCGGCCTCGGCGCCGGACCCGAGAGCGCGCGCAGCCGCTCGCTGGCGCGCGCCGCCAGGGCGGTGCCCTCACCGAGCGTCGCGGCCTGACGGAACTCCTCGCTCGCTCGGGCGCGCTGCCCTGCGTCGGCGAGCATGAGCCCGTGGAGGTACCGCAAGGGCGCCTCGCGCGGCGCGAGGGCGATGGCCTCTCGCATGCGCTGCTCGGCCACGTCGCGATCGCCCGCGACCCAGAGCGCCTGCGCGAGCTCGCCGAGCAGCGTGGCCGTGGGCTGCCCCATCGCACGCGCGCGCTCGAGCGTCGTCGCCGCGGCGCGCGCCTCGCCGAGACGTCGAAACGCGGGGCCCGCGCTCGCGAGCACGTCGCGGCTCGCGTCGCCGCGCCGCACGGCCTCGCGCAGCGCGCTGAGCGCCTCGTTACGCTGCGCGGGCGCGGCCGCGCCCTGCGCGATGAGCGCGAGCGCGAGGTTGAGCGGCGGCATCGGGTCGCTCGCGAGCTCGTGCGAGGCGCGGCGGTACTCGGGCACGGCGCGCGCGAGGTCGCCCTGGTCTTCGAGGCAGAGCGCGAGGTTGTAGCGGGCCTCGCCGAGCGAGGGCGAGAGCCGCAGCGCCTGTTCGAGCGAGGCGACGGCGTCGGGCAGGCGCTGCTCCTCGCGCAGCACGGCGCCGAGGCTCGCGTGCGCCTCGGCCATGGTGGGCCTCATGCGAACGGCCTCGCGAAAGAGGGCCTCGGCTTGCGTCCACTGCGACTGCTGCCGCGCGGCCTCGCCGAGGTAGTACACGGGCCGTGCGTCGCGCGGGTCGAGCCTTCGCGCCGTCTCGAAGTGCGCGCGCGCGCCGGCCACGTCGCCCTGTCGCAAGAGCGCCTCGCCCGCGGTGAACTCTCGCTCCGCGGCGGTGGGCTGCGCGTTGCCACCGAGGCGGCCGGGGATGGGGATGGGCAGGCGCGCCGGCTGTGCGAACGACGCGACGGGCGCCGCGCAGAGCGCGAGGGCGAGCGCCGCGCGGACGATGCCATGGGCCGACATGCGCACGGAGTACTAGCCCCGCGGGGGTCGCGGTGTCCAGGCACCGCGGGGGTGCGCCGTCGGTTGTAGGAGCCGATCTCTGCGTGAGAGACTCGCGCGATGGGCGCCGCGAACGAGTCGGCGGGCGAGGGCCTCGCGCTGCGCGCGCGGCGATGGATGCTGCCGAAGCCACGATGGGCCGCGGGCTTCGTCGAGCTGCCCCGCGACGCTCCCAACGTCCGTCGGCCCGAAGCGCCCGAGGTGTGGTGGGCGATGGGGGCCGCGTGCCTCGTCGGTCTCGGCGGGTACGCCATCGCGGTGCTCGGGGTCGTGAGAGTCAACAGCGCGGGACTCTCAGCGTGGCTGCCTGCGTGGTGGTTGGCGATGGCGCCCCTGCTCACCTCCTCGGAGCGTAGCGGTACACAGCCCGCGTCACCGCGCGTGGCCGCCGTGCGGAACGGCACGGTCGCGCTGATGGGCGCGCTCTCGGGGCTCGCCGCGTACGGGATGCTCACGAGCGGCCTGTTCGCGCTGGGGCATCACGGCGACCTCCCGACCATGACGGTGGGAGGAGGGCTCGGCTGCGCGGCCGTGTTTGTTGCGCCCTTCGCCGCGCTCCTGGCGCTCCTCGGGCTTCGCCGGGGCGGAGCGCACTCTCACCGCGCGCTGCTGCTGCTGGTCTACGTGTCGGTCATCGCGCTCGGGGGGCTCGTGATCGGCGCGAGCGTTCGCCACCTACGCGCGCCCGACGTGGTGACCTGGCTCAACCTCCGCCATGAGACGCTGCGCGTGCCGTCCTTCACCCGTCGGCCCGACCTCTGGGAGCGCACTCCGTCCGACGAGCATCGGCATCGCCTCCGTGGGCTCGTGATCGAAGCGTCGACCTTCGCCCGGTCCAACCAATGCCATGCGCGCGCGGGCTTCGAGAGCATCCCGGGGAGAGGTTACATCGACTTCCCTTGCGACGAAGGTCTCACCTTCGGCCACGACCGCACCGCGCAACTGCTGATCGTGCCCCGCGCTCCCTCGAGCGTCGCCTTCGACTACGGGCGCCGATGCGTCGTGGGCGGTGTTCACGAGGTGCGTCGCACCCTCGCGCCGGTGCCTGAGTGGACGGTCGGCGGTGCGCTCGGGCTCCTTCTGACCCTGTCGGCTCTGTGCCGCGCGTCGCGGCTCCCACGCGCCCTCGATCGAACGGCATGGCGTCAGGGCGTTCGCTACGTCGGAGAGCACGAGATCGTGTTCGACGACGGCAGCCCGCCGCTCAGCGCCTCCGTCCTGCCCTCGTGGTGTCGCGGCCCCGTGGTGGTGTCCGCGGCCGGCGGAGGGCTCGGAACGGCCTACCGCGACGACGCTTCGGACGGCGCGCGCACGGTCCTCGCGGGTTCGTTCGACGAGGTGGACGGCGCGCTCCGCGATGCGCGCGACGTGGCGCTGACGCGCGCGCTCGCGATCGCTTGGGCGGCTGGTGCCCCGCTCGCGGGGTCGTGGTGGGCCGGGCTGCTGTGAGTGTCGCGTTGCGCTGAGGCGATGCGGGGTTGAACTCGCGGACGACCTCCTCGATGGCCGCGTCGTCCTCCGCGGCGAGCGCGACCGTTGACGATGCCCCCGCGGCGATGCAGTAGAGCGCAGCGATGTTCGAACTCGACGAGCTGCGCGTAGCCTGGTGGAACACGAACCTGTCACCGCTTCCCCACCACGAGGAGCCTCGCCACAACAGCCACGGTCGATGGGAGGTCGCGTGCGGCGTCGTGCGGGGCCTCGCTCGGGACGAGCAGGTCGACCTGCTGGTGCTCGGGGAGGTGATGCCCGAGGACGTGGACCGCCTGCGCGACAACGTCAGGGAGCACATCGCCTACGAGACCATCGTCGACGATCGAAGCAGGGAGCGGCGCTCGGACCTCGCCTTGCTCTACAACCCGACGAGATTGCGCGTGGCGTGCCGACTCGATCCCGTGTCGGAGACATTCGGGAAGGAGCCAGCATCGGCGGTCTTCCCGGTCGGATTCGTAGCGGTGGATGGAGCGGTGCTCTGGGTGTTCGCGGTTCACTGGCGCTCCCAGAGGCAGACCGCGGGCGAGCATCACCGCGCGGAGGCCGCGATGGAACTGCGCAGGCTGATCGCACGGCTTCGTGGCCAGGGCTCACCCCAGCTCGGCATCGTGCTGGGGGACTTCAACGACGAGCCCGGGAGCGCTTCTGTCGAGCGTCACCTGCGGGCTTCGCGCGAGCGCGCGCTGGCGCGGGCCGAGCCCAGCATGCTCTACAACCCGACCTGGCGCCTCCTCGGCGAGCGGCTCCCCTACACGCCCGAGAGCAACCCCCGCTCGGTCGCCGGGACGCACCACTTCCGCGACGCCGAGCCCGCGACGCGCTGGTATACCTACGACCAGCTCATCGTGACGCCCGACCTCGTGCAGCACGACGCCCCCTGGAACCTCGCCGAGGACTCGCTGCACATCTGGTGGGAGGAAGCGCTCTTCGTCCCTTCGGGTGGCCTCGGGCGAGGGTTCGATCATCTGCCGATCGTGGCCACGCTCCGGCGATCGCCGGGATCGACGTCACAAGGAGACCGCCCATGAGTGATTTTCGTGAGGCATTCGCGCAGGGACAGATGGCGTTCCGTGATGCCGAGCGGGCTCAGACCGAGATTTGCGCTCTGCTCGACGAGTTCGCTGCCGATGTTCAGGAGGCCAGCGGAGGGAAGCTCGTCGTGCGGCGTGAGAAACGTCCCACGCGCGGCGCCAGGGGCATGCTCGAGGTGAGAGCCTCTGGAGGTCCACAGCTCGTCTACGACAGCACCTACGACGCGCTGGTCGTCGCCCCCGCGAACGTGCCCGACGAGCAGGGACAGGAGATCTGCCGCTACGAGCTCGCCGAGGCGGGCTACCCCGTGACGCTCCGGTACTCTCGCACCGAGGAGCGCTGCCACGACGTGGTCGCGCTCAAGGAGGGACTGAAGCGCCTGCTCGCCAGCCCCACCACAGGCCGCCTGCTCGCGCAGGTGATGGAGCGCACGAAGGCCGCGTAGCCGCTACACCGTCACGCCCCGCCGCCCACCACCGCGAGCAGCGCGCTGCGGGCCTCGTCGGCGCGCGCGGGCGAGAGCTTCGCGCGCGTGGGCTCGGTCACGTAGAACGTGTCGGCCGCGCGGCGCCCCTCGGTGTTGACCTTCGCCATCGAGATGACGAGCCCGAGCCGGTGCAGCGCGCGCGCGACGCCGTAGAGAAAGCCCGGCCTGTCGCGGCCGAAGACCTCGACCACGGTGGCGGCCTCGCTCGCGGCGTCGTCGACGCGCACCTCGGCGCGCACCGCGGGCTCGGGCCTCGGGATGCCCGCGCCGCCGCGCGTCGCGTGCACGAGCGCGTCGGGGTCGGCGCGGCCGTCGAGCAGGTCGTCGAGCTGCCTGGGCAGTCGCCCGACGGTGCGCGCGAGCTCGACCGAGTCGGCGCGCGTCGAGCGCACGACGAACACGTCGACGGCGTCGCCGCCCGACGAGTAGATCTGCGCGCTCTGCACGTCGAGGCGGTTGGCGTAGAGCAGCGCCGCGAAGAGAGACAGCAGCCCCGGCCGGTCGGGCGCCGCCACCAGCACCTCGAGGAGCTCGCCGCTGGCCTCGCCGTCGAGGGGCGCGACGTGCACGCGGCGCTCGCCGGGGGACGCTCCGTCGAGGGCGCGCGCGTGGCGCACGATCGACTCGGGCGAGGTCGCCAGCACGTAGCGGTCGGGCATGCGAGAGAGGAGACGTCCCACGGCGGCGCGGTCGCGCTCGGGCGCGAGCGCGAGCGACTGGTCGCGCAGGGCCCGCACGCGCGCGTCGAGCGAGGGGGCGCCCGCGGCGAGGGCCTCCTCGACGCGGAGGTAGAGCTCGTCGAGCATGCGGGCCTTCCACGACGTCATGGCCGTGGGCGAGGTGGTCGAGAGGTCGGCCACCGTGAGGAGGTAGAGCGCGCGCAGCCTCCACGGGTCGCGGATGGCGTCGACCAGGGCCGAGAGGGTGGCCGGGTCGCCGAGGTCCCTGCGCGTGGCGGCGTGGTAGAGCGTGAGGTGCTCGAGCACGAGCCACGCGACGGCGGCGGCGTCGTCGGGGCCGAACCCCAGGCGCGCGGCGATGGCCGGGGCCATCTCGGCGCCGACGCGGGCGTGGGAGCCCCCGCGGCTCTTGCCGATGTCGTGCAGCAGGGTGGCCAGGCACAGGATCTCGCCGCGGTCGGTGTCGGCCAGCAGCCTCGCGGGCAGGGGGAACTCGTCGGCGAGGTCTCCGCGCGCGATGGCGTGCAGCCGGTCGACGGCGGCCACGGAGTGAACGTCGACGGTGTACACGTGATACACGTCGTGCTGCACGCGGCCCGTCACGTGGGCGAACTCGGGCACCATCGCGAGCACGAGCCCGAGGTCGTGCATCTCGGCGAGCACGCTGTCTTCGTTGGTCTCGGTGCTCGACGCGGGGGCGGTGCGGTCGGCGCGCAGCCGCGCGGGCGTCGCCGCCGTGAGCAGCCGGCGGAACGCGGGCCCCGCGTGCTCGCTCGCGCGCAGGGCCTCGCACCACGCGGGGTCGGCGGCGGCG
>JBDHVF010000149.1:0-12573 GCA_039809605.1 Polyangiales bacterium
GCCCGCGTCGCGGCGCTGCGCGCGCAGGGGGCGACGCCGTACGTCGTGCCGCCCGGCGGGAGCTCGCCGCTCGGCGCGGGCGGCCGCGTCGACGCGGTGGCCGAGCTCCGTCAGCAGCTCGCGACGGTGGGGGTCGCCTCGGTCGACGCGATGGTGTGCGCGCTCGGCTCGGGCGGCACGCTCGCGGGCATCATCGCGGGCCAGCGGCTTCACGGCGTGGGGGGCGAGGCGTGGGGCGTGCGCGTGACGCCGCGCGTCGTGAGCGACGCGGCCATCGTGGCCTGGCTCGCCAACGGGGCGATGGCGCGCATGGCCCCGAAGGGCGTCGAGGTCGCGCGCGTCTCGCGCGGCGACGTGCGCGTGATCGCCGACCCGCGCGACCCGGGCTACGGCCACGAGACGCGCGAGGGGCGCGCGGCCATCGAGCTCTTCGCGAAGGACGACGTGACGCTCGACCCGACCTACACGGGCAAGGCCGCGGCGGCGCTGATCGCCATGGCCCGGTCGAGCCCCGCCCGCACGCGCTACCTCTTCTGGAACACGCTCTCGTCGGCGCCCCTCTCGGCGCTCACGCCCGACCCCGACGCCCCGCTGCCGCCCGAGCTCGACGCGCTGCTCGCGTGATTCCCTTCTGGGCCGCGCGGGTTCTCCCCTAGACTCGCGCGCATGTCGACCGCGAGCCCCCCCGACGAGCCCGGCGCCGAGCGCACGGTCCCGATGACCGCCTTCGAACGTCGCTTCAAGCACCCGCCGGGGCTCGTGATCCTCTTCTTCGCCGAGATGTGGGAGCGCTTCTCGTACTACGGCATGCGCGGGCTCCTGAAGCTCTACATGGTGAACTACCTGTTCGTGACGCTCCGCCAGTCGCACCAGGGCGGCGCCTATGACCTCCCGGGCGCGCCCGATGACGTGCTCGGGTGGGGCTTCGTGCGCGGGCTGCTCCCCACGGTCGACCCGTCGACCGTGCGCCAGTGCATCGACGACAAGGTCGCGCAGCTCGTGGCGGGCGACGCGGCTCACAACATCGTCCCGCTGGCCCACGACGTCGCCCAGCGCGTCGCCACCCAGACCTGCTCGGCGCAGCCCTCGGCCTCGCTGCTCTACGGCACGTACACCGGCCTCGTGTACATGACGCCGCTCTTCGGAGGCCTGCTCGCCGACCGGGTGCTCGGCCAGCGCCGCACCGTGGTGGTCGGCGGCGTACTCATGGCCATCGGCCACTTCGTCATGGCGTTCGAGAACCAGTTCTTCCTCGCGCTCACCCTGCTCATCCTGGGCAACGGCGCGTTCAAGCCCAACGTCTCGACGCAGGTCGGCAGCCTCTACCCCCAGGGCGACCCTCGGCGCGACGGGGCCTTCACCATCTTCTACATGGGCATCAACCTCGGGGCGTTCATCTGCAACTTCGTGTGCGGCACGCTCGCGGCCGTCTACGGCTGGCACTACGGCTTCGCGGCCGCCGGCGTGGGCATGCTCCTCGGGCTCACGGTCTACCTCGGGGGCCGCAGGCACCTCGCGCAAGACAACCTCTCGAAGGCCCGCGCCGAGCACGCCGCCGCGCGCGAGCCGCTCACGCGCGAGGAGTGGGCTCGCGTCGGCGCGTTGGTGGGCCTCTGCGTGCTCAACGTGGTCTTCTGGGCCGTCTACGAGCAGCAGGGCAACACCATGCAGACCTGGGCCGACGAGCAGACCCGCTGGCCGACGGTGCTCGGGTTCCACATCCCGTCGACGTGGTTCCAGTCGTTCAACCCCCTGTGCATCATCGTGCTCGCACCGCTGCTCGACATCTTCTGGGCCCGCCAGGCGCGCAAGGGCACCGAGCCCACGAGCGTGTCGAAGATGGCCATCGGCTGCATCATCCTGGGCCTGTCGTTCATCGTGATGATCGTCGGCGCCAACGTCGTCGGCGCGGGCAAGGGCAGCATGTTCTGGCCGCTCTTCTGCACCCTGCTGCTCACCGTGGGCGAGCTCTACCTCTCGCCCATCGGCTTGTCCCTGGTCACCAAGGTCGCCCCCGCCCGCATCGTGTCGATGATGATGGGCATGTGGTTCCTCTCGAGCTTCCTCGGCAACTTCCTCAGCGGCGCGATCGGGGTCTTCTACACCCGCTGGCCCAAGGAGGCGTTCTTCGCCTTCCTCATGGCCCTGGGCGTGAGCGCCGGCCTCGCGATGTGGGCCTTCAACAAGCCCCTCAAGCGGGTGCTCGGCAGCCACTGACCCTCGCCGTTAGTTGACAGCGAGCGCGAGGCCCTCCAAGGGGTGGTGCATGGCCGCGCGCCGCCACCTGCCCGTGCTCCCGAACACGCCCCCGGCGACCCCCGCGACGCACGACGGGGGCGCCGACGAGCCGCCGCCCTGGCACTGGATCCCCCTCGGCTCGGTGGTCTCGGTCGTGGCCTTCGCGCTGCTCGCGCAGGGCGCGGCGTCGCTCTCGACGCGCATCCTCGCGCGGGTCTACCGCCCCAACCTCACCGCGGCGGAGATCGCCGTGATCCGCCGCGCCGACCCGACGCGCGCGTACGCCACCGAGCTCGCGGCGGGCGCGGTGCCCATCGCGGCGCTCGTCGCGTCGGTGGCGCTCGGCGGGTACTTCATCGGGCGCTACGGCGCGCGCACCAACGCGAGGCACGGCACGCTCTCGGGCGCGTGCACCGCGGCGCTCTTCTGGTTCGTGACCGGGCGCCTGCCCTCGATGCTGCTGATGATCCCCCTCGCGATGCTCGCGGGGTGGGCCGCGGCGAAGGGCGGCGCGGCCGTGCGAGCGCGTGCGGGGTGAGCGCCGGCCCTCACCGCGGCGCGCGCATGCCGAGCTGGTCGAACAGAAAGGCCCAGACGTCGGTCTGCTCGGCGATGATCTCGCTGCGCGCGCTGCCCATGCCGTGCCCCGCGCGCGAGCTCACGCGCAGGAGCACGGGGCGGTCGGAGCCCGCGGTGGCCGCCTGGAGGCGCGCGGCCATCTTGCGCGAGTGGGCGGGGTTCACGCGGCCGTCGTGCTCGCCGGTGGTGAGCAGCACCGCGGGGTAGCGCACGCCGTCGGTCACGTGGTGGTAGGGCGAGTACGCGTAGAGCGCGCGGAACTGCTCGGGGTCGCGCACGCTGCCGAACTCGGTGACGTTGAACGCGCCGTTGGGGTCGCGCTCGACGCGCAGCATGTCGTAGATGCCCACGCCCGAGTACACCGCGCGAAAGAGCTCGGGCCGCTGCGTGAGCGCGGCCCCCATGAGCAGCCCCCCGTTGCTTCGCCCGCGGATCGCGAGGCGCGCGGGCGTGGTGTAGCGCGCCTGGATCATGTGCTCGGCGGCGGCGATGAAGTCGTCGAACACGTTCTGCTTGTGCGTGAGGTTGCCGGCGCGGTGCCACTCCTCGCCGAACTCCCCGCCGCCGCGGAGGATCGCCACCGCCACCACGCCCCCGCGGTCGAGCCACAGGCGGTTGGTGAGCGAGTAGCCCGGCGTCATGCTCACGCCATAACCCCCGTAGCCCCCGAGGAGCACGGGGTTCTGCCCGTTCAGCTCGGTGCCCCGGCGGCGGATGACCACGACCGGCACGCGCGTGCCGTCGCGCGAGGAGGCCGACTCCTGCACGACCTCGGCGTCGTCGTAGCGCACCGGCGCCTCGTCGCGCAGCGCGGTCACGACGGGCGCCTGGAGCGACGGGTCGACGCGGTACCACGCCGGCGGCGTGAGGTACGTCTCGGTGCGGAACAGCACCGCGTCGCCCGCGGTGCGCACCACGGCGCCCACCGACGACACGGGCGCGAGCGGCAGGGTCGCGAGCGCGCGGCCCGCGTGGTCGAACACGCGCACGCGCGAGGGGCCGCCCACGAGGTCGACGACGTAGAGCCTCGTGTCGGTGGGCGTGAAGCTCTGGATCACCGCGTCGCTCTGCGGCACCACCTCGACGGCCGACGCGAGGTCGGGCGCGGCGAGCGGCGCGCGCAGCACGCGGCCGCGCGGGGCGTCCTTGCGCGACAGGAGGTAGAGCGCGTCGTCGGGTCCGAACGCGGCGCGCGACACGCCGTCTTCGAAGCGGGTGAGCTGGCGCCACCCCCCCGTGGGGCCGTGGAGCCAGTGCGCGAACTCGCCGCCGTCGCCGTTGGCGACCGTGGCGAGCACCCAGCGGCCGTCGTCGGTGGTCGCGAGCGAGGTCTCGGCGATGCGCGGAAACTCCCGGCCGATCTCGTAGCGGTCGCTCGCGGGGTCGGCGCCGATGAGGTGGAAGTACACCTGCTGGTAGAACTCCATGTCGGCGGGCGGGCGCTCGCCCTCGCGCGGGTAGCGCGTGTAGTAGACGCCCGCGTTGTCGGCCGACCACGCGAGGCTCCCGCCGCCGGTGGGGTTGCTGATGCGCTCGATGGTGTCGGGGAGCGCGCGGCCCGTCTCGACGTCGTAGACGTGCAGCGCGCCGACCTCGCTGCCGTTGCGCGCGAGGGCCACGGCGACGCGGCGCCCGTCGTGCGAGGGCATGAAGAGGTCGATGGCCGTGGCGCCCGTGGGGTCGAGCGCGTTGGGGTCGAGCACCACGCGCTCGGCCGCGCGCTCGTCGGCCGAGGGCATGACCACCAGGTAGGGCTGCTGCGCGCCGGGCCGCGTGCGCATGGCGAAGAGCCGCCCGCCGCGCTGCACGAGCCCGAAGTAGCTCGCGGCCTCGGCGTTGAAGATCGCGGTGAGCTGCCGCTCGATCGCGTCGCGGCCGGGGATCGCGTCGAGCGCCGCGCGCGTGCGTCGGTTCTGCGCGTCGACCCACGCGCGCACCTCGGGCGACGAGCCGTCTTCGAGCCACTGGTAGTCGTCGGTCACCGCGACGCCGTGGTAGGTGTCGACCACGGGGCGCCGCGGCGTCTGCGTGACGTCGGCGCGCGCGACGGCCGTCGCGGAGGGGCGCTGCGGCGAGCGACAGCCCGCGGCGACGAGCGACGCGAGCGCGAGGAGCGGGAGGGCGCGTGGGGTGGGCATCGGGGCCGCGGATGCTACCGCAGCGCGCGGGGGCGGTGCGCGCCCGTCAGCTCACGCGCAGGGTGGTGAACTGGAGCGTCTCGGGGTGCAGCGTCCACGCGGGGCGGCCGTCTTCGACGAGCGCGACCTGCGCGGGCCGCGCGGGCGGGAACGCGGGGCTGCCCACGAGGAACGCGCCCAGCGCGGCGAGCCACGGCTCCTCGCCCACGAGCGCGACGGAGCCTCCGCCCGCGAGCACGAGGCTGGCCGCGGCGCGCGGCGCGAGGCCCGACGAGAGGCCGTGGACGACGCGCACCTCGCCGAGGTGGTCGACGCGGTCGGCGAGGAGCTCCGCGGTCTGCACCGCGGCCGCGTCGGCGCTGGTGTACACCGCGTCGAAGGCGTCGCCGTGGTCGCGCAGCGCGGTGCCGACGGCGCGCGCGAGCTGACGGCCCTGGAGCGAGAGGTGGCGTGCGGCGCGCGGGAGATCGCCGGGCGCGTCGACGGTGAGCGAGGCGCGTACGAGGTAGACCTTCATCGCGGCGCAGGGTTGAGGCGCACGGGCGCGGGTGTCAATTCCCCCAGCGGCCCTCGGTGAGGCGCTGCTCGGCGAGCTCGGCGAGGTAGACCTCGAGGTTGGTGTAGCCCGCCATGCCGGGCATGGACATGCCGACGTTGAGGTTGTTGTGGTCCTGCGCCGCGGGGTTGAGCCCATGGGCGCGCTCCCACGCGTCGGGCATGCCGTCGTTGTCGGCGTCGGCGGGCGGAGCGGGCGGGGACGAGCCCCAGTCGTTGGCGCGCGCGTCGTTGGCGGGGTTGCTGCTCGGCGTGGCCGACGGGATCACGCCCGAGGCCACGTAGCCGATGAGCCTGCGGTCCATCGGGTCGCGCGGAAAGGCGCCCGCGTGCGCCACCACGTAGGCGCGCACGTCGGACGAGGGCATGTACGTCACCGCGGGGAAGTCGTGCCTCGCGGTCACGGCCCACGAGGGCGCGCGCGCGGGCGGCGGGGTGACCGCGAAGTCGTTGCAGCAGTAGTTGAGCTGCCAGTCGGTGCGGTCGGTCACGCTCAGCCGGTCGTCGTGAAAGAACACCGTCGACATGCCCGAGGGGTTCGAGAAGTAGAGCATCCCGTACGGAAAGCCCGGCCGGGCGTAGCCCACGTTGCCCACCCAGTTCATGCGGTAGTAGACGGGGCTGCCGTCCGACGAGTCGGTGCCGTTGGTGTACGCCGCGGAGACGTAGAACCGCTGGTCCCAGATGAGGTTGTTGGCGAGCTCGACGCGCATGGTGCTGTTGGCCGCCGCCGCGCTCTGCCGCGAGAGCTCGGGGTAGCGCCCCTCGACGCGCACCCACGCCGTGCGGATCACCGACAGCGCGTCGAGCTGGTAGCCCGCCGCGGGGTTCGAGTAGTTCACCAGCATCCCGCCGAGGCTCGCGTGGCCGCCCACGGTCTCGCCGAGGATCGAGTCCTGCACGGTGACGTTGTTCGAGTACGAGATCTCGACCGACTCGTCGACGGCGTTCTCGGTCGACACGTGGTCGACGATCACCCTGCGCGAGTGGCGGATGCGCAGCCCGTCGCCGTCGATGAGCCCGTCGACGCCGCCGTTGATGGGCCCCGGCCGCGTGCGCATGTGCCGCACGATCACGTTGTCGACGCCGCGCACGCCCGCGCCGCAGTTGCTGTCGCAGAACACGGCCTCGTCGGTGCGCAGGCCGCGCACGGTCACCCCGCCGGGCGAGGTCTGCCCCGCGAGGGTGACGTCGTTCTGCGCGATGCGGATCGAGGCGTTGATGAACCCGCTCACCTTGAAGAGCACGTAGCGCGGCCCCGTCGCGTTGAGCGCCTCGGTGAGCGAGCCGGGGCCCGAGGCCGCCAGCGTCGTCACATAGATCACGCGCCCGCCGCGGCCCCCCGTCGCCACCGAGCCGAAGCCCTCGGCGCCGGGAAACGCCTTGAGCCCGCCGCTCGGAGCGATCGTCGGCACCTGCCGCGCCGTGAGCTGACCGAGCGCGGGCGCGACCGTGATCCCCGACGGAGGCATCACGGGCGGCGGCGTCGTCGGCACGTCGGGCACGGGCGCCACGTCGCGGGCGGCGGTCACGTCGGGCGCGGGCGCCACGTCGCGGGCGGCGGTCGCGTCACGCGGCGCGCTCGCGTCGGGCTGCGCGGCCGCGTCGAGCGGCGCGCTCACGTCGGTCGTCGTCACGTCGGTCGCGACGCTCACGTCGGTCGTCGTCACGTCGGGGGAGGCGCTCGCGTCGGGCGCCTGCGCCTCGGCGTCGGGCTCGGCGTAGTCACCGAGCGCGCCCGATGAGAGACACCCCCCACAGAGAACCGCAATCACCCCGGGCAGCAGGCTTCGCATCGAACACCCCTCGCGCTGTCGCTCGTCGATCGGCCCCATCGGCGACTCGCAGTTGTAACAGTTACTGCGCAGCTCGCGCAACGAGCCGACCGCGCTCGCACCCGCGAACGCGATGCGCTCAGGTGACGTCGCGGTCGGTGACCACGAGCGCGGCGACGGCGAGCGGGACGAGCGTGTACACGAGGACCGCCGCGATCGAGGCGAAGACGGGCGGCGCGGCGAGGTTGCCCGCGGTGGCGGCGCCCTCCTCGGCGAAGGGCAGGCCCGAGATGACGCCCGTGTGATACGCGATGGAGAGGTACGAGAACTTCTCCCACACGCGCGGGAGGATGCCCTCGGTGACGACGAGCACCGAGAGCGCGGTGACCACGGGGTGCTTGGGCACGAGCGCGCCCATCGCGACCGAGAAGCCCACGAGCCCCAGGGCTTCGAAGGCCATGCCGAAGGGGATGCGCGCCAGCGACGCGAGGTCGGCCGTGCCCGTGAGCGCGTTGGCGACCGCGAGCAGCGAGCCCGAGAGCAGCAGGGCCAGCGCCGCGACGGCGGCGTAGCCGAGGGCCTCGCCGACGAGCTCCATCGCGCGCGGAAAGGGCCGCGTGAACCAGTAGACCACCGTGCGGTTCTCGAAGGACTCGCCCACGGGCCCGGCCACCATGGCGGTCACCATGAGCGGCGCCACGAGCCCGACGGCCACGGGCCCGCCCACCGCGAGCGCGCCGTGGTCGGTGGCGCCCGCGAGCGCCCCGGCCGCCGCGGGCAGGAACGACAGCCCCGCGATGGCGTACGTGCTGGGCCTGCGCGACGCCCGCAGGAGCGTCGTGCGCGCGACGGTGAGCGCGCTCACGAGAGCCCCCCGCGCGGGTCGGTGGTGAGGTAGCGGAACACCGCCGCGAGGTTGTCGTCGGGCGAGGTGAGCGACGTGACCTTCACGCCCTGCTCCAGCGCGATCTTCGGGATCGCCCCGTAGCAGGCGTCCGGGTCGCGCGTCTCGAGTTCGAGCCTGCCCTCGGCGGGGAAGCGCAGCGAGGCCACCGACGGGAGCGCCGTGAGGGCCGCGCCGAGCCTTCGGGGCGCGTCGCAGGTGAGCGCGATGTGGTGGGGGTGGCGGTCGATGAGCCCGCGGATCGCGTGCACGTCGCCCTGCGCGAGGAGCTGTCCCTTGTAGAGCACCACGATCTCGCGGGTCATGGTCTCGACCTCGTCGAGGATGTGGCTCGACACCACCACGGCCTTGCCGCGGGCGCCGAGCTTCTGGATGAGCTCGACCATGTGGGCGCGCGCCAGCGGGTCGAGGCCCGTCATGGGCTCGTCGAGCAGCACGATGTCGGGGTCGTGCACGAGCGCCTGCGCGAGCTTGGTGCGCTGGCGCATGCCCTTCGAGTACGTGCTCACCCTGCGGTCGAGGGCCTTCTCGAGCCCCACTTCGAAGAGGGCCTCCTCGGCGCGGCGGCGCGCGGTGGGGCGGTCCATGCCCGACGCCTCGGCGAGCGCGGTGACGAACTCGCGCGCGGTGAGCTCTTCGAAGAACACCTCGATCTCGGGCGCGTAGCCCACGCGCTTGAAGGTCTCGAGCTCGGGCACGCGGCGGCCGAACACCCGCACCTCGCCGCGGCTCGGCCTCACCTCGCCCGTCACCACCTTCAAGAAGGTGCTCTTGCCCGCGCCGTTGGGGCCGAGGAGCCCGGTGATCCCGCGGCCCAGGCGCAGCGTGACCTCGCGCAGCCCGAGCACCGCGCCGTACCACTTCGACACCGCGGCGAACTCCACCACGGCTTCGGGTTGCGTGCTCATCCGCGCACCACCTCGGCGCCCCGCACGCGCGCCCACGCGATCGAGAGGAACACCCCCACCCACGCCGCGAGCGCCAGCGGCGGCGCGAGCGCTTCGAGCCCCGTGAGCCGCGACGCGCCCAGCAGCTCCTCGCACACGGTGGAGGAGGCGTCCATGACGGAGACCCCCGAGACCCAGGGGCGGTGCGTGGTCTGCGCGACGAGGGTCGAGATCATGCCCGACCCGAGCACCACGGCGACGAACATGGCCTGCGCGAGCCCCTTGCGTCGCGTGAGCGACGAGCACCCGAGCGCCACCGCGCCCAGGCTCGCGACGCGGGCCGTGACGCCGAGCGCCCCCACGCCCAGGAGCTTCGCCGTCGACGGCAGGTCGCCCACGAACGCGAAGCGCTCGGCGCAGTAGACCACCACCGTCGCGTAGCCGAAGAGGGCCGCCCAGGCCACGGCCGCGAGCATGCGCCCGGCGAGGTACTGCCCCGCGCTCACCGGCCGCGCGAAGTGGAACTGAAACGCCCCGGCGTTGAGGTCGGCCGCCACCGAGGGCGCCCCGCACACCAGCAGCAGCAGCAACGACGGGAGGTACTGCGCCGAGAGGGCGAAGGTGACGGCGGCGGCCTCGGCGCCGCGGTCGGCCTCGCGCATGCCCGCGGCGTGCGTGAGGCTCGAGAAGCCGACCTTGAAGGCCAGCGCCACGGCGCCCATGCCCGCGCACATGAGCGCGAACACGAGGAAGAGCTTGACCGCGCGGAGCCTCCACTGCGCGCGCACGGCGTAGCGGGCGATGACCGTGAAGCGCGTGGCCGTGCCGAGGCGCACGCCCTCGTAGCGACGGTACGCGAGGTCGTGGATCACGCCCGCGGGCTGCTGGGGGGTCTGCGTGGTCATGCGAGCATCCGGACGAAGGCCTCGTCGAGCGAGGCGGTGCGCGACGAGAGCTGGCGCACCTGCACGTTCGCGTCGACCGCGCTGCGCCAGATGGCGTCGAGGTCGCCCGCGCCCGCGGGGGGCGCCACCAGCCACGTGGTGCGCGACGCGTCGAGGGCCTTCTCGGGCGTGCACCCGTGCGCGCGAAGGGCTCGTTCGAACGCGTCGCCGTCGCCCTTGATGCGCACGGTGAAGCGCCCGTCGTTCTCGCCGAGGAGCTCCCTGAGCGGCGCGTCGGCCATGAGCCTGCCGCCCGCGAGCACGATGACGTGGTCGCACACGCGCTCGACGTCGTGGAGGATGTGCGTCGAGAGCACCACGTCGCACCCGCGGCGGGTCTTGAGGTCGGCGACGAGGGCGAGCATCTCCTCGCGCGACGCGGGGTCGAGGCCGTTGGTGGGCTCGTCGAGAAAGAGCAGGTCGGGGTCGTGCACGATGGCCGCCGCGAGCTTGGCCCGCTGCTTGAGCCCCGTGGAGTAGCCCTCCACCGGCAGGTACCGCTTGTCGTCGAGCCCCACGTAGAAGAGCGCCGCGTGCGCGCGCTCGATGGCCTCGCGCGGCGGCAGCCCCGCGAGCTCGGCGCCGTACGCGCAGAGCTCCACGGCCGTCATGCCGGGCAGGTGCGCGTCGTCTTCGGGCATGTACCCGACGCGCGCGCGCACCGCGAGGGGGTCGCGCGCGGGGTTCATGCCGAGCACCTCGACCTGCCCGCTCGTCGCGCGCGTGAGCCCGAGGAGGATCTTCAGGAGCGTGCTCTTGCCCGCGCCGTTGGGGCCGAGCAGGGCCGTGCGGCCGGGCGGCACCGCGAGCGTCACGTCGTCGAGCGCCGTGACCCCGTCGTACTTGCGCGTGAGCGACGTGACCCTGACCTGCACGGCGCGGACGCTAACACAGGGTCTCACGGAGCGCGCACAAACGCGCCGCGCGGCCCTACTCCGCGAGCGCCTCGTCGGCGTCGGCCGCGGTGAGCGCCCGCAGCAGCCAGCGTTGCAGTCGAGGACCATGAGCGGCCTGAAATGGACGCATGGAATGACCGCGAACCCGGCGCGGCGACGCGACGCTTGCGGTCATCAACCACGGCAAGCCCGGCGCGGCGACGTGGCGCTCAGCGGTCGGGCTGCGGCGCGGGCTGCGGCGGGGGCTCGGGCGGCGCTTCGGCGGGAGCCTTCGCGCCCGCGCGGACGAGCCGCGAGCTCACCGCGGGGATCGCGGGGTTGTCGCGGCGGTTGTCGCGCGCGGCGGCGACGAGCTGCCGGACCTCGACCACGAGCTTGCCGCAGGGCACGGCCACCTCCGCGCGCAGCGTCTGCCGCGTGCGCTTGACGTCGCGCTTCGCGTCGAGGGCGTCGAGCTCGGTCACGGCCTCGTCTTCGAGCGCCGCGAGCACCGCGTCGGTCAGGCCCACGTCGTCGCGCATGCGCGGCGTCATCGCGTCGCGCACGTGGGCGACGCGCGCGAGCGTGCGCTCGTGGTCCTTCGCGCGCGCCGTGGTGGCAGCCTTGTCGTCGACCGCGCGCTCGATGGCGGCCTTCACCTCGGGGGCGCTGGTGGCCTTCGAGAGCGCGCGCATCGCGCGGCGGCGTCCGTGCGGCGTGAGCGGCTCGACGGGCGCGTCGCCCGCCGTGGAGGTCGCACCGGCCGCGGCGTGCTGGTCGAGCGTGGGCAGCGTCGCGTGCGCGAGCTCGAGGGCGTAGCGGGCGCGGAGCGGGCCGTAGGGCGCGAGCTGGCTCTTGACCAGCCACGGCGCGAGCAGGCCCACGACGCGCGCGAGCTCGCGCACCACATCGCGGGGGCTGTACTCGGCGCCGAGGTCGCGCGCGCGCCCCGTGGTCACCGCGGCGTCGAAGCGCGCGCGCTCGTCGTCGGCGAGCGTCACGTGGAACCGCTGGAGCAGCGCGTTCACGGAGGCCGCGAGCCTCGCGCGCCCGCGGCGCTCCGCGCGGTTGCGCGGCGCGGTGTCGGCGCGCTGCGCCTGCGGAACACCGCCCGGCGCGCGCATCGACGGACGATCGGTCGAATTGCTCATGAGGTTGCACCACCGAGCGCGACGGGAGGGCCGAACGTCCCCCGCGGGGAGCGACGGTGTCGTCACGCTCGCAACGGGTTCCTACGGACGATCGTGGAAAGCACTTGAGGAGGGGCGCGCGGGCACGGTCGGGGTGGGGGCCTCCCGCGCCGTGCTCGCGCACGTCACCCTTTCAGGCGCGAGGCGGGATCTCCCTGGGTAAGAACGCTGGCCTTCGCCGCGCGACCGCCCGATCTACTGCACGACCCCTTGGCCTCAGGAGCTTCGCGGTCGTAGGTCCGCTCGCCCCAGGTCGCACAGCCTCGCATCGGGTTTCTGTTCGTCGGCCCGCGGTTTCGCTCCGGGCTTCCTCCGGACGGCTCGTTGCCTCCCCGCCCTTGCCTTTCGCTTGGATCGTCGAGACCTACTTTCCGAGGGACTTGCACCCTCAAGCCAGCGCCCATGCCAAGCGGGGCTACCGAACGCGGTCGCCGCGCCTTCGCGCGGCTGCACGCGCGCGTGCACCGCCACAGATACCACGACGGTCC
>JBDHVF010000150.1:0-12499 GCA_039809605.1 Polyangiales bacterium
CGACGCGCAGACCGACGCGACCAACTGCGGCCGCTGCGGCAACCGCTGCGGCGCCGGCCAGCGCTGCGCCGCGGGCGCGTGCGCCTGCCCCGCCGGGCAGACGCTCTGCGCGGGACGCTGCGTCGACACGCAGACCGACGAGGCCAACTGCGGCGCCTGCGCGACGACGTGCCCGTCGGCGCAGACCTGCGCCGCGGGCCGCTGCGCGTGCCCCACCGGGCAGTCGCTCTGCGGCGCGCGCTGCGTCAACCTCCAGAGCGACAACGCCAACTGCGGCGCGTGCGGAACCGCCTGCCCCGCGGGCAACTCCTGCGCGGCGGGGCGGTGCACCTGCGCGTGCTCGTCGGGCCTGTCGTGCTGCGGAACGTCGTGCATCAACCTCCAGACGTCGGGCACCAACTGCGGCATGTGCGGCCACGCGTGCCCCACGGGCACCACCTGCCGCGCGGGCGTGTGCGCGCCGGCCAACGACCTCCGCGCGTCGGCCACCACGCTCTCGCTCAGCGCGGGCGAGCGCGTGGTGACGGGCAGCACCGACGGCGCGAGCTTCGACGGGCCGACGACCTGCACGAGCGACGCGCCCAACGTCTGGTACCGCGTCACGCTCACGACGCGCGAGGTGCTCTACGCCGACACGGCCGGGTCGACGTACGACACGCGGCTCTACCTCGTCGACGGCGCGGGCGCGGTGGTGAGCGGCACCTGCAACGACGACTCGGGCTGCGGCACCAGCGGCGGCTTCACGAGCTCGCTCCAGTCGCGCTTCGCGGCGGTGCTCGCCGCGGGCACGTACTACATCGCCGTGTCGGGCTTCACGTCGTCGTCGCACGGCGCCTACACGCTGCGCGTGCAGCACATCCCGACGAACTACGGCAGCTTCTTCTACGAGACGCCCATCACCGGCACCATGAACACCAGCACGGTGCTCGTGGGCACCTCGGCGCGCACGCCCACGTGCACGCTCGGCGCCTCGGGCGAAGACGTGCGCTGGTTCATGGCCTGCGGCGTCACGTCGGCCTCGCTCTTCAGCCTGTGCCAGGCCGACGGCGGCACCTTCGTGCGCCAGAGCGGGTCGACCACCTACGACCCGGCGATGTACGTGTACAGCGGCCAGTCGGGCACGCAGGTGCAGTGCAACGACGACGGCGGCTCGACCTACAACTGCCGCGGCACCGGCGGCGACACGCTCAACTACGGCTCGCGCATCAGCGCGCCCATGCCGCGGGGCATCAACGCCGTCGTCGTCGACGAGCGCCTGCGCACGAGCGGCATGAATTACACGCTCCACTATCAGGTCAACTGACGCCGCGCATGGGGGCGCCGTGACCAGCGGCGGCGCCCCTCCCTCGGCCGCGCGAGACGTGCCATGATGCCGTCCGTGCGACGGATCGTGACGTATGCCTGCGCCTGTGCGCTCGCCGCGAGGCTCCTCGTGGCCTGCGGCGACGGCAACGTCACGGGGCAGGACCCGCCCGTCGACGACGCGGGCTCGCCCACGCCCTACCCCCTCACGCACGACGGCGGCGACGACGACGACGCGTGGACGGAGCTCTGGGACGACGCGGGCTCGCCGGAGAAGGGCCACGCCGACGTGACCGAGGCCGACGCGTCGCGCGCCGACGCGTCACGTGACGCGCCGGCCGCGCCCGACCCCTGCGCGATGCGCGACGACGGGACGTACTGCGCGGCGCTGCTGGGCCTGCCGACGCCGGGCCTCCTGCGGTGCGCGTCGCGCCGCTCGGCGGGCGTCACGCCCTGCATGAGCGGGTGCCTCGACCGCCCGGGCGCGACCGACGCGTGCCTCGACGACTCGATCGACCCCTGCTTCGACGAGCGCGACGGGCTCTACTGCGGCCGCACGATCGGCGCGTCGACGCGGCCCGACGACGCCTTTCGTTGCATGTACCGCCGCACCACGTGGTCGGGCGCGTGCTCGGGCGGCTGCGCGATGACCGCCGGCGGCGTCACCTGCCAGCAGTAGGTCAGCGCCTCGGGGCGAAGTTCGGCGACGAGAGCTGCGCGAGGTAGAGCCGCGCCTCGTTCGAGACCGACCCGTACGGAAAGCGCCGCAGGAGCTGGCGCAGGGTGTTGCGCGCGTCGCCGTACTGCTGAAGGTCGACGAGGCACTGGGTCATCTTGAAGAGGGCGTCGTCGGCGGCCTCGCGGTCGGCGCCGTCGGCCACGCCCTGCAGGATCACCAGCGCCTCGCGCTGCCGCCCGAGGTGACGGAGCGCGTCGGCCTGCGCGATGCGCACGAAGGGGATGTGGCCGGCGTCTTCCTTCATGCGCACGGACTCTTCGAAGGCCTCGTGGGCCTCGGCGTAGCGGGCCATGCGCGCGTGCTCGAGGCCGCGCTGGTAGAGGTTCATCGAGAGGTCGGCGCGAAAGCGGTCGACCTGGTCTTGAAACATCGCCATCTCGGCGGGCGAGAGGCGCTCGCGACGGAGCTGCTCCCAGGCCTCGACGGCCTCCTGCTTCCTGCCGTCGCGAAGGAGCTCGTAGAAGGACTGGGCGCGCGCGTCGAGCTGGGCGCGCTCCTCCTTCTCGCGCTGGGCCGCGGAGAGCTCCCGGCGCGCCTGCTCCTCGGCGCGCTGCAGGCCCCGGAGCTCGGACTTGTTCTCTCGGATGGACGCGTCGAGCCAGAGCTTGATGCCGCCGAAGATCACCACGACGAAGAGCACGTACGCGGTGGCCGAGTTGACCGTGATGCGCCGCTCGTAGCTCGCCTGCCGCCGCGCGATGCTCTTCACGTCGGCCGAGAGCGCCGCGGTGATGTTGTTCGTCTTGATGATCAGCCCGCGCGCCTCGATGATCTCGCGCTTGATCTCGCGGAACTCGTCGTCGGGGTCGCGGCTCGCCATCGGTCGTCCTCTCCAGCGCCCGTTCCACTATCCCGCGCACGGTTGGAACACAAGCGCCGCGGGCGATTCGGAGCGGCGCGCACTTGCCCGCGCTCCCCCGCTCTGTTACACGAGGCGCCCGCCGAGGAGTCACATGGGTCAGATCTACGACATCAACGAGGTTCGCAAGGGCAACAAGCTCAACGTCGACGGCGCGCCGTTCCAGGTCGTGTCGGTCGACTTCCGCAAGCCGGGCAAGGGCACGCCCTCGACCGTCGTGAAGATGAAGAACATGATCACCGGGTCGGTGCTCGAGCGCACCTACAAGTCCGGTGAGAAGCTCGAAGGGGCCGACATCGACGAGCGCGAGATGCAGTACCTCTACGCCGAGGGCGACCACCTCGTGTTCATGGACAACAGCACCTACGAGCAGGTGTCCGTCGACGCCAAGTCCCTCGAAGACTCGCGCGGGTTCCTCCTCGACAACGCCGTCTGCCAGGTGCTCCTCTACAACGGCTCGCCCATCGGCGTGACCCTCCCGACCTTCGTCGAGATGGAGGTCCTCGAGACAGAGCCCGGCTTCAAGGGCGACACCGCCAACAACGTGCTCAAGCCCGCCAAGGTGCCCACCGGCGCCACCGTGCAGGTGCCGATCTTCATCAACGTCGGCGACCGCATCCGCATCGACACGCGCACCGGCGAGTACGCCGACCGCGTGGGCAAGTCCCGCTGAACCCGCGCCTCCTCCGCGGCCGCGTGCTCGCCGTCTCGGGCGGCCGCGCGCTCGTCGACGACGGCTTCGCGCGCGTCGAGGTGCGCGACGTCGCCGACGGAGCCCTCGCGCCCGGCGACCTCGCGCGCGTCACGGTCGACGACGCCCTGCGCGCCCTGCGCGTCGAGGTCGTGTTCCGGCCGCGCCGCCCGGTGTTCACCGCGGGCAGCGAGACGGCGCGCGTGCTCCAGGGCGGCCTCGCCGAGCGCCTCCGGACGCGCATGCGCGCGCTCGACGCGGCGCGCGCGTGGCTCCGCGCCGAGGGCTTCGTCGAGGTCGACACGCCCGCCGTGGCGCCGTGCCCGGGCCTCGACCTGCACCTCGACGCCTACGACGTGCGCGACCGCCGCGGCGCCCTCTTCGGCCGGCTCATCACCTCGCCCGAGTACCACATGAAGCGCCTGCTCGTGGGCGGCGTGGCGCGGTGCTTTCAGTTCGCGCGGTGCTGGCGCGCGGGGGAGCTCGGCGCGCGCCACCAGCCCGAGTTCACCATGCTCGAGTGGTACCGCGCGTGGCAGGGCCTCGACGACGTGATGGCCGACACCGAGTCGGTCGTGCGCGCCGCCGCGAGCGTCACCGCCTCGCCCCACGCGATCGCGCTCGGCGAGCTGCGCGTGCCGCTCGACGAAGACTTCGAACGGCTCACCGTGCGCGAGGCCTTCGCCCGCCACGCGCCCCACGTCGCCGACCCCGTCGCGCTCGCGGCGCGCGACGAGGAGCGCTACTACGAGCTCCTCGCGACGGAGGTCGAGCCGCACCTGGGCCGCGAGCGGCCGGCCTTTCTCACGCGCTTCCCCGCGTGCCACGCGTCGCTCGCGAGGGTGTGCGACGACGACCCCACGGTGTGCGAGCGCGCCGAGCTCTACGTCGCGGGCGTCGAGCTCTGCAACGCGTTCCTCGAGCTGACCGACCCCACGGAGCAGCGCGCGCGCTTCGAAGCCGACCAGCGCGCGAGGGCCGCGCGGGGGCTGCCCGTGTACCCGATCGACGAAGACTTTCTCGCGGCGCTCGAAGAGGGCATGCCGCCGAGCGCGGGCAACGCCCTCGGCGTCGACCGGCTCATGGCGCTGGTGATGGGGCGCGCTGAAATCGCTTCGGTGATGGCCTTCCCGCGCGCCGTACGCTAGATCCCCCGGGGCACCTTCGCGAGGTCGAGCTGCAGCATCGCGGCGCGCAGCACCGACGAGCGACTGGCCTTGGTGTAGCCCCGGCGCTTGAGCTCGCGCACGGTCTCGTCGAGGCGCTCGAGGTCCTCGTTGTAGAGCGAGATGCAGATGACCTTGTAGTGGTCGGGCCGCGGCTTCGCGTCGGTCGCGCGCACCGGCCCCGGCCGCCGCCGCCCCTCGCCCACCGACTCCGCGATCGGAACGTCGGGCGCGAAGAACGTCTCGCGCAGCACGTCGGCCACATCGTCGTCGAGCACCCGCTCGACGCTCGTTCGCGTGTTCGCAGCCATCAGACCGCCTCCATCTGCGCCGCGGCCTCCGCGGCCGGCTTCGGGCGCGCGCCCTGCTTCGTGGCCGCCACCACGGCCTTCACCACCTCGCGGTAGTCCTCGGCCCCGTGCGAGTCGGGCGCGTACTCGAAGATCGTCTGCCGCGCCGCGGGCGCCTCGCGCAGCTTCATGTTCGCCCGCACCGGCGCGAGGCACAGGTCGCCGAACTTCTGCTTGAGCGTCTCGGTGACCTCCTTCGCGAGCTTGTGCCGCGCGTCGTAGAAGGTCGGCACCACCCCGAGGATGTGCACCGGGTGCTTGAGGTGCTCGTGCACGCCCTTGAGCGTGCGCACGCACTGCTTCACGCCCACCAGCGCCAGGTAGTCGCACGAGACCGGGATCAACACGCTGTCGGCGTAGCAGAGCGCGTTCTGGTTGAGCAGCGACAGCGACGGCGAGCAGTCGAGCACGATCGCGTCGTAGCCGTCGGCCCCGGCCATGCGCTCGCGCAGCACGCGGTCGCGGTTGGGCCTCGCGGCGAGGTAGAGCTCGGCCGCCGCGAGCGACTCGTTCGACGTGATGATGTCGAGGTTCGAGCGCACCGGCACCGCCACCTCGCGGGGGTCGGTGCCGAGCACCAGCACGTGGTAGAGCGACGCGTCGCCCCTCACCCCGAGCGACACGCCCACGTTGCCCTGCGGGTCGACGTCGACCAGCAGCGTGCGAAGCCCCGCCTCGGCGAGCCCCGCCGCCACGTTGATCGACGTGGTGGTCTTGCCCGTGCCGCCCTTGTGGTTGAACACCGCGATGCGACGCGGCGTGCGCTGCGTCGTCGCGCGCGTGATCTTCGACCGGCACGGCTCGCTGCACGCGTAGCGCGTGCCCGCGTCGCTCACCGACACCTGCCAGGTGAACTCGAGCGCGAACTGCTTCTTGCAGATCGAGCACGAGGCCTCGCCCTTCGCGCCGCGCACGTGCGCCTGCTGGCACTTCTGCGAGCAGAAGAAGCTCGTGCCCTCGGCCGACTCGTCGATCTGAAAGCGGAACCGGAGCTCGAAGCCCTTGCCGCACACCGTACACGTCCGCGCTGTGGTCATATCGAAGTCCTTCTCGAACCGTGCGAGTTCCGTGAACTCGCCAGTACGCGAAGGGCGCGCGGGCTTACAAATTTTCTGCGCGCTTTGAGGCGCGTCGGTCAGCTCCTGAGCTCGGCGACCTTCTCGCCGAAGATGCGCTCGACCTTCGCGAGAAAGTCCTCCGAGGGGTCGATGCGCATCTTCGGCAGCGCCACGATCACCTCGCCGCCGTCGGGGATCTTCAAGACGGCGTTGACCGGGCAGCGCCCCGGGTGCTCGGTCATGGCCCTCTTCAGGTCGCCGAGCCTGCGCCGCGCGACCTCGGCCGCGAGCAGCGTCGCGGGGCTCAGCCGCAGGGTCACCCCGCGCGTGCGCGCCCGCAGCGCCTCGCCGAGCGGCGTCACCGTCTCGACCGAGAGCGAGCGCTGGAGCTGCTGCTCGGGCACCTCGTCGTCGACGTTGCCCTCCTCGTCGCGCTTGAACTCGACCTTGACCTTGCCCGTGACCAGCACGGCCTCGCCCTCCTTCATCTGGCCCGCGAGCGAGTCGTAGGTCTTCGGCCGCACGATGGCCTCGACCCTGCCCGAGCGGTCTTCGATGAAGAAGAAGGCCATGCGCCCGCCCGACTTGGGCACCTTCTCGCGGTAGCCCTCGATCACGCCCGCGAGCGTGACCTCCTCGCCGTTGTCGCGCTCTTGAAGGCCCGACGCGAGCACCGTCGCGAAGCGCGCGGCCTCGGTCGCGTAGCGGTCGAGGGGGTGGCCCGTGAGGTAGAGCCCCAGCGCCTCGCGCTCGTTCTTGAGCCGCTGGAGCAGGTCCCACGGCGGCTCGTCGGGGTAGCCCGACGTGGGCTTGAGCGTCTCGGCGATCGAGAAGAGGCCCATCTGGCCCGACGAGCGCTCCTTCGCGGCGCCCTTGCCCCGGTCGAGCGCGCCCTCGATGGCCATGAAGGCCTGCACGCGCGTGGCGCCCGTGCGCTCGAGCGTCTTGTCGAACGCGCCCGATTTCACGAGGGCCTCGAGCACGCCCTTGTTCACGCGCCGCGGGTCGATGCGCGCGCAGAAGTCGAAGAGGTCTTGAAAGGGCCCCGCGCCCCGCGCCTCGAGGATCGACTCGATCGCGCTGTCGCCCACGCCCTTGATGCCGCCGAGCCCCACGCGGATGCGCGGCCGCCACGGGTCCATCTCGATGCGGTTGGCGGGCTTGCGGGCGACGGGCAGGGCCTTGGGCTCGTAGATCACCGTGAAGAGCCGGTCGCTCTCGTTCACGTCGGGCACCATCACCTCGATGCCCATGGCGCGCGCCTCGTTGATGGTGCCCACGAGCTTCTCGATCTTACCGAGGTCGGAGCACAGCGTGGCGGCCATGAACTCCACGGGGAAGTGCCGCTTGAGGTAGGCCGTCTGGTACGTGATGAGCGCGTACGCGGCCGAGTGCGACTTGTTGAAGCCGTAGCCCGCGAAGTACTCGAGCAGGTCGAAGATCTCGCCGGCCTTGGCCTCGTCGTAGCCGAGCTTCTTCGCGCCCTCGACGAAGATGCCCTTGTGCTTCTCCATCTCCTCCTTCTTCTTCTTGCCCATCGCGCGTCGAAGGAGGTCCGCGCCGCCGAGCGAGTAGCCGCCCATCTTGCGGGCGATCATCATCACCTGCTCCTGGTAGACGATGACGCCCTGCGTGTCCTTGAGGATGTCCTTGAGGTCGTCGTGGGGGTACGCGACCTTGGCCTTGCCGATCTTGCGGTTGACGAAGTCCTCGACCATGCCCGTGCCGAGGGGACCGGGGCGGTAGAGCGCCACCGCGGCGACGATGTCTTCGAAGCAGTCGGGGCGCAGGTCCTTGAAGAGCTTCTGCATGCCCGACGACTCGAGCTGGAACACCCCCGTGGTCTCGCCCGACTGGAGGAGCTCGAAGGTCTCCCTCGCGAGCTTCGCCTTCGCGGGGTCGGGGTCCTTCGCGTCCATCGGGATGTCTTCGAGAAGGAACGGATGCCCGCCCTTCGCCACGCGCGCGAGCTCGTCGGGCCTGCGACGGATCATGCCCACGGCGAAGTCGAGCACCGTGAGGGTGGTCAGCCCGAGGAAGTCGAACTTCACCAGGCCCGCGGCTTCCACTTCGTCCTTCGCGTACTGCGTGACGATCTCGCCGCCCGAGCCCTTGAAGACCGGCACCGTGCCCCAGAGCGGGCCCTCGGAGATGACGATGCCCGCGGCGTGCATGCCGGCGTGGCGGTTGAGGTTCTCGACCTTCATCGCGAGGTCGATGACGGCGCGCGTCGACTCCTGCTCGTCGTACATCGCCTTGAGGCGCGGCTCCTTCTCGAGCGCCTCCTTCAAGGGCACGGTCTTGCCCTGCACGGGGTCGGGCACGAGCTTCGCGATGGCGTCCACGTCCTGGTACGACATGCCCAGCACGCGGCCCACGTCGCGCACGCACGACTTGGCCTTCAAGATCTGAAACGTCGCGATCTGACCGACCGAGTCCTTGCCGTACTTCTCCCGCACGTACTGAATCACGCGCTCGCGCTTGAGCATGCAGAAGTCGACGTCGAAGTCGGGCATCGACACGCGCTCGGGGTTCAAGAACCTCTCGAACAGCAGGTCGTAGGGGATCGGGTCGATGTCGGTGATGCCGAGCGCGTACGCGACGAGCGAGCCGGCGCCCGAGCCGCGGCCGGGGCCCACCGGCACGTCGTTCGACTTCCCCCAGTTGATGAAGTCCTGCACGATGAGAAAGTACCCGGGGAACTTCATCTGCTGGATGACGCCGATCTCCAGCTCGAGGCGCGCGCGGTACTTCGCCTCGTCGACGGCCTTGCCCTGGCGCTTGAAGACCGCGAAGCGGCCCTCGAGGCCCTTGCGGCACAGGCCCGCGAAGAAGTCGTCGATGTCGTTGACGACGGCGCCCGACGCGTCGCGAAACTTCGGCAGCGTGGGCTCGCCGAGCTTGAGCTTGACCTTGCACATCTCCGCGATGCGCATGGTGTTCGAGAGCGCCTCGGGCAGGTCGGCGAAGGCCTCGGCCATCTCCTCGGGGCTCTTGAGGAACATCTCCTCCGAGGTGTGCGACGTGGCCTCGGCCTCTTCGAGCGTCGAGCCCGACGCGATGCACGTGAGCGCGCGCTGGCCCTGCGCGTCGTCGCGACGGAGGTAGTGCGCGTCGTTGGTCGCCACCACGGGCAGGTCCATCGAGCGCGCCATCTCGACGAGGATGCGGTTCACGATCGGCTGCTCGACGAGGCCGTGGTCTTGAAGCTCCACGAAGAGGTGGCCGGGCTCGACGATCTCCTTGAGCTGCCCGAGGAGCTGGCGCGCGAGGTCGGGCGACTGCTGAAGGAGCGCCTGGGGCACGAGGCCCCCGAGGCAGCCCGTGAGCACCACGAGTCCCTTCGCGTGCGCGGCGAGGCGGTCGAGTGACGACTGCGGCGACTGGCCCTCGCCCGCGTCGAGCCACGCGTACGAGACGAGCGCGATGAGGTTCCGGTAGCCCTCCTCCGAGGCCGCGAGCAGCGGCAGGTGGTAGCTCCGATGGCGCCCGTGCTTGTCGGGCTTGTCGCCGGGAAAGGCGTGGCCGAAGCCCAGCTCGCACCCGAGGATCGCCTGCACCCCGGCGTCCTTGGCCTTCTTGTAGAAGTCGATGGCGCCGTGCATGTTGCCGTGGTCGGTGAGGGCCACCGCGGGCATGCCCATCTCCTTGACCCGCGAGCAGAGCTCCTTCACGCGGATCGCGCCTTCGAGCATCGAGTACTGCGAGTGGACGTGCAGGTGTACGAAGTCGGGCATCGCCCGGCGGCACTAGCACGCGAACGCCGCGCGATCACCTTTCGAGCCGGGCGCGACGTCGCGGCGCGTCAACCGCCTCGCCGCGGCAGAAACCGCGGCCCCGAACTATTGCTGCGAGCGACGGTTGGATGGTACTTCCTCGGCTCGACGGACGACTGCGGTGCCTCGAGCGGCACCTGGCCACGATCCCCTCTTCGTTTCTGAAGGAGACCAACACGATGACGCGCATGGGCACGGCTCTTACGGCAGGCATTCTTACGGTCGCGATGGGCCTCGTCGCCGGCTGTGGCGGCGACACCAACAACGGCTCTGGCTCGCCCGACTCGGGCACGCCCGCGGGGCCTCCGCAGACCTTCGACTACGTGATCAGCGACCTCACGATCGACGGCAACGCGATGTCGCAGGCGCCCAACCCCGCGCGCTACGACCAGGGCATCACGGGCTTCAACCTCGACGGCCGCTTCACCGGCCCGATGGCTTCGAACCCCGCGGATTGCTCGCACGGCGACTTCTTCTCGACGCTCGACCCCGACCAGAACATGGGCTCGTGCACCGCGGGCATGGCGCGCGGCGGCGCGTCGTGCAACGGCGGCGTCGACAACCAGCTCCCGTCGATCATGGAGACGGTCGGCAGCCTCGCGTCGGGCACCGACGTGCGCGCGTCGGTCCGCGAGCAGATCACCACGGGCAAGGTCGCGATCCTGATCCGCGTCGAGAACGTCAACGGCACGCCGGGCCCGGGCTTCAACGACAACGACGTGACCGTGCGCGTGTACCCGCTCGGCCGCCCGATGTTCGCCAACTGCGCGATGATCGGCATGCCCGGCCAGATGTACGCCATCGACTCGGCGGGCGTCTCGACGCCCAACGACCTCAGCACCGCGCGCATCAGCTTCTCGGGCCGCATCGTCAACGGCCGCCTCGTGGTGAACCCCCCCGCGGCCGACGGCATGGCGAACTTCAACCTCGCGCTGCCCATCGCGAACATGAACATCATGCTCGGGCTCTTCCAGACGCAGCTCCGCGTGAACATGACGCCCGACCGCGGCACCGGCGGCAACCTCGGGGGCTACATCCCCGTGACCTCGCTCACCACCATGCTCGCCCCGCTGCTCCCGGCGGGCATCCCGATGTCGACCGTCACCGCGGTGCTGAGCGGCGTGATCGACGTGCAGTACCCCGCGGGCAACGCCATGGGCTGCACGCAGCCCACGGGCGGCGCCATCTCGTTCGGCCTCGGGTTCAGCACCGTGCGCGCGGTGCTCGCCTCGACGACCGTGACGGGCGCGCAGTCGGGCATGTGCGGCTCGAGCGGCTCGAGCAGCGGCGGCGACGCCGGCACCTCGGGCGACGCCGGCGCCCACGACTGATCGCTCCCCGCCGCGCGCGGGCTGTGATACACCGCGCGCGTGCCCGCGGACGCTTCCCCTACAGCCTCGGAGACCACGTCGATCGCGACGCCCGCGATCAGCCTGGTGATCCCCGTCTACAACGAAGAGGAGTCGCTCCCGGCGCTCTTCGACGCGCTCGACGGCGCCATCGGCGCGCTGCCGCAGCCCGTCGAGGCGCTGCTCGTCGACGACGGCTCGCGCGACCGCTCGTACGCGCTGCTCCGCGACGCCGCCGCGAGGCGCCCGTGGCTCCGCGTCGTGCGCTTCCGCAGGAACTTCGGCCAGACCGCCGCCATCGCCGCGGGCATCGACCACTCGCGCGCGCCCATCATCGTCGCGCTCGACGCCGACCTGCAGAACGACCCCAAGGACATCCCCAAGCTCCTCGCCCGCCTCGACGAGGGCTTCGACGTGGTCTCGGGCTGGCGCCGCGACCGCAAAGACAAGGCCGTCACCCGCCGCCTGCCGAGCATCATCGCCAACTGGCTCATCGGCCGCGTGTCGGGCGTGCGCATCCACGACTACGGCTGCACGCTCAAGGCCTACCGCCGCTGGGTGCTCGAGCCCTACGGGCTCTACGGCGAGATGCACCGCTTCATCCCCATCTACGCGAGCTGGGCCGGCGCGCGCGTGACCGAGATGGAGGTCACGCACCACCCGCGCCGCGCGGGCCAGAGCAAGTACGGCCTGGGGCGCGTGTTCAAGGTGCTGCTCGACCTGCTCACGGTGACCTTCCTCGGCGGCTACAGCACCAAGCCCATCTACTTCTTCGGCAAGCCCGCGCTCGCGCTCTGCACCGGGGGCCTGCTCTCGGCGATGGTGTGGCTCGCGCAGTTCATCAAGGGCCACGTGCTCGACCGGCCCGGCGAGTGGGTGCAGCCCGTGACGCTGCTCCTGCTCGCGGTGTTCCTCTTCTCGATCGGCGTGCAGCTCCTGTTGATGGGCCTGCTCGGCGAGGTGCTCATTCGCACCTACCACGAGTCGCAGGGCAAGAAGACCTACCTCGTCGGCGAGACGCTCAACTTCGAAGCGTCGGCGCGGAGCTGACGGGCGCCCATGTGCGGCATCACCGGCATCGCCCTGCCCGGCGGCGCGCGGCCCGACGAGGCCACGCTGCGCGCCATGACGGCCACGCTCGCGCACCGCGGCCCCGACGGCGACGGCGTGTGGATCACCGACGGCTGCGGCCTCGGCCACCGCCGCCTC
>JBDHVF010000151.1:0-12474 GCA_039809605.1 Polyangiales bacterium
CCACCGAACTTCGTCGGACCCGCTGCGCGATGAAACCCGCGATTCTCAAGGACTTCGGCACGAGGTTTCTGACTAGCGGTTGTGCACGCGCAGCGTGCCGACGCTCCAGTGCGTGCCGAAGCGCTGCGCGCCCGCGAAGAGCACCACCTCGTGCAGGTCGCCGCCCGCGAGCGGGCAGCGGGCCGTGACGCGCGCGTCGCCCGTGACCGCGCAGCGCTGGCGGGCGCCGCCCGCGGGCGACACGCTGACCATCAGCGACACGCGGCGGGGGTTGTCGATCACGACGTCGACCGAGCCGCGCGCGTCGCTCTCGGCGCGGTCGGGGGTGACCAGGCGCAGTCCGTCGGCGAAGAACTCGGGGTCGAGCGCGGGCGCGCGCATGTACTCGCCGGCCGTGCGCGCCACGGGCAGGAGCTGCCACCGCGCGTCGTCGGGGTAGTGCTTGGTCACGAACACCTCCGGCGGCGTGAGGAAGTACCAGGTGCCGTAGCGCTTGTGAAAGCCGTCGGCGCTCACGTAGCCCGCGTCCCACGTGGTGTCGACGAGGCGCCACTGGCCGTCGAGCTTCACGGCGTTCCACGCGTGGCCCTCGCCCATGCCCTCGCTCACGAGGCCGCGCGCGCGGCCCACCACGGTCTCGACCGTGAGCCCCGCGGCGCGCCCCACCGCTTCGAAGAGCGCGGAGTAACCCGCGCACACCGACCTGCGCGTGCGAAAGGTCGTCTCGGCGTCCTGCGGCGGGTACGCGCCGCTGCGGTACGCGTCGACGTCGTAGGCCACGCGGTCGGCCACGTAGTCGTGCACGGCGCGGGCGAGCTTCCACGGGTCGCGCTCCTGCGAGGCGAGGTAGCGGCCCACCGACTCGGGCGACGTCTCGGCCGACGCGGGCAGCGCGCGCACCGCGGGGTGCACCTCGGCGGACCACGGCCACGCGCGCTCGTCGCGGGGCGGCGCGGGAACGGGGTCGGGGGTGGGCGTGGGCGTCGGGTCGGGCGTCGGGTCGGGCGTCACATGGGCGACCTCGCGCGTGGGCAGCGGCTTGGGCCGCGCGCGACCGCCGTCGTGAAAGGGGTTGTCGTCGGTGAGGTGGTAGAGCCACTCGGAGCGCGCCGCGAGCCAGAAGAGCCCGCGCCGGATGGACTCGTGCGCGGGCGCGTGCAGGCCGTCGAGCATCCAGTCGCCGCGGCTGTTGAGCGCGACGAACACGCGCTGCGGGCCGCGCGCCATGAGCGCGCCCACGAGCGCGAGGCTCACCGCCAGCGTGCGCAGCACGAGCCGGTCGGTGAGCGTGAGGAAGCGCCTCGCGGGCTTCGCCTGTCGCCTGCGCCGCCACGCCGAGAGGAGCTCCCACGCCACCGGGAGCCCTGGGAACACCAGCAGCCCCGAGGCGGCCGCCGCGCTCGCGCTGCCGCCCGCGTGCGCGGCGAGCGACGAGGCGACCCACGCGGCCGCGAGCGGCGCGACGACCACGAGGGCCGTCCACGCGAGGTGCAGGGCCGCGACGACGAGCGCGAGGAGCGCGCCCGCGGCGCCCCCGCGTGAGGCAGGCTTCTTCATACGCGGCGACGAGGGTAGAACGCGCCGCGCCGTCGCGCACGCCGCGGGCTCACGGGGCGCGCCCGGTCACGGGCTCGATCCACGGCCAGCCGAAGCGGCCGGGGTGCGCGCGCACGAGCACGCGGTCGCCCGGGTGCAGCGTCTGAAAGACCGCGTGCGAGGTGCGGAGCCGCTCCTCGACGTGACCCGGGCGCCACGAGCCGACGTGGAGGTCGTGCTGCTTGTGGTGCATGCGGAGGATGGTGACCGGGTGCACCTCGGCGGGGCTCGCGTCGAGCGCCTGGTTGAGCGTCACGAGCAGCATCCCCCCGCCGAAGGGCACCGCGAAGAGCCCGATGAACGCGCCCGCGACGAGGCGCGTCATCGCCGAGGCGGTGCCCCGCACGGCGACCACGAGCCCGATCACGTACACGACCCACAGCCCGCCGCCGAGGAGGATCGCCTTGCCCACGTCGGCGCCGTCGAGCACGTTGCCGCCCACCGCGGCCGACGCCGCGCCCGCGAGCACCATGCAGGCGACGAGCGCGCCCACGACCAGCGCGCCCGCCGCGCCGGAGCGCCCGCCGCGCCACGGCGTCAGCGCCGCGGGGTCGAAGCGCGGCACGTGGTCGGCGATGCGCAGCAGCAGCGACGCGGCCCGCGCCGACGTCGCTCCGTTGACGGGCGTCATCGAGTAGACGACCTGAAACGCCTCGACGCCGCGCGGCGAGAACTGCACCTTGCAGCCGAGCGAGAGCAGCTCGCGCACGGCCTCGATCACCGCGCGGGGCGCCAGCAGCGCGCGCACGTGGTCGTCGTTCTTCTCGGCCGCGTCGATGTAGACCGCGCGGTCGAAGGCGTCGTCGCCGATGCTCACCTCGCGGCTGATGCCCAGGGCCTTGCCGAAGCGCTGCGCCGCGCCCTCGGGGTAGAGCGTCACCCACGGCAGCGGCGCCGTCGGCACGCGCAGGTTCGCGCGCACGTAGCTGCGGCTGACGTAGTAGGCGTTGACGAAGACCCTGCGGCCTTCGAACTCGTACTCCGACTCGCGGCCGCGGTAGAGCCCCGCCTGCGCGCCCTGCCCCACGAGCCGCGCGCCCGCGCCCTCGAGGCCCGTCGCGAGCGCGGCGCTCTTGCGCTGCAGGAGGTTCCGCGACCAGCGCACCGCGAGGGCGATGAGCCCCGCGAGGAACGCGAGGTAGAGCGTGAGCCCGACCCCCACCGCGATGCCCACGGACGTGCCGCTGTTCTGCATGTCATCGTCACCGATCGGCGCGCATCGAAGCCCCGCGGCGACGCCGCGTCAAGGTGGGCGGGGCGCCCCGCGCGGGTGATTCCAGAACGTCCCGGTGCGCGAGCGCGGTATAGTCGCCCGCTCGATGCATCGCGCCCGACCTCTCGCGCAACTCATCGCGGCCGCGCTCGTCGCCCTCACGCCCTCCGCCGCCCTCGCCCAGGTGCCGCGTCGCCCTCCGCCCGCGACGCGACCGCGCCCCGCCGCGAGGCCGCGTCCCGCGGCGCCCGAAGCGCCTCCCGCGATCGCCGCGCCCGAGGCTCCCCCCGCGCCTCCGCCGCCCGCCGAGCCCGTCGTCGTGGCGCCTCCTCCTCCTCCTCCTCCGCCTCCGCCTCCTCGCGTCGCGCTGCCGTGGCAGCGCGCGCGGCGCGCGGTGATCGTCGACGCGCAGGTGGGCGTGCGCGTCTTCGGCCGCAGCCTGTTCTTCACCGACGACCTGTTTCAGCGCATGCGCCCGTACCGCATCACGGGCGCGCCCTCGCTCTCGGCCGCGGTGGAGTTCTACCCCGCCGCGCTCTTCACCTCGGGGGTCGCGTCGTGGTTCGGCCTGGTGCTCGCGGCCGACTTCGCGCCGTACCTCACCTCGAGCGACGCGCAGGGCCGCGCCTACGCCACGTCGTCGTACGGCTTCACCGCGGGGGCCCGCGTGCGCTACACGTTCTGGCGCGCCGAGGTCGGCCTCGCGCTCACGTACACGCAGCAGGCGTACGCGATCGACCGCGCGTCGGTCGACCAGGCGCCGCCCGAGGGCCTCGCCGACGTGCGGTACGAGTCGCTGCGCGCGAGCGTGTCGGGCCGCGTGCAGCTCGCGCGGCGCTTCGCGGCGACGGCGCGCGGCGGCTACCTCGTGGTGCTGGGCCTCGGCGAGCTGGGCGGCGCCGCGTTCTTTCCGCGCGCGAGCGCCGGGGGCGTCGAGGCGGGCGTCGGCGGCGCGCTCGCGATCGCCGGCGGCCTCGAGGCGCGGCTCGACCTCGACTGGCGGCGGTACTTCCTGTCGATGAACCCCGAGCCCGGCGACCGCCTCGTCGCGGGCGGCGCCGCCGACGACTACTACGCCGCGACGTTGAGCGTCGCGTACCGGCGGTGACCCTCGCGATGCGCTCCCCCTCGCCCCTCGCCCTGCTCGCGTGCGCCGCGCTCGCCGCGTGCCCCGGCCGCATCGAGAACCCCGAGGCCTTCGTGGGCGGCGCCCGCGACGCCACCGCCGCGTGCTCGCTCAGCGTGAGCGACGTCGAGGCGCAGCTCATCCGCCGCCGCTGCGCCACCGCCGGCTGCCACGACCGCGCCACGCGCACCGGGCAGCTCGACCTCGAGTCGCCCGGCCTCGCGTCGCGGCTTCTGGGCGTGCGCGCGTCGATGTGCGCGGGCCAGGTGCTCGCCGACCCGAGCTCCCCCGCGTCGGGCTACTTCATCGAGAAGCTCGCGACGACGCCCCGCTGCGGGCAGCGCATGCCGCTCGGCGCGCCGCCGCTCACCGCGGGCGAGCTCACGTGCGTGCGCGCGTGGCTCTCGACGCTGCGCCCCGACGCGGGCGCCCCCATCGACGTCCCCGTCGACCGCCCCGTCGACGCTGCGATGGACCGCCCCGCCGACCGCCCCGTCGACGTGGCCGACGTGACCGACGTGAGCGACGTGATGGACGCGAACGACGCGCGCCCGATGGACGCGAGCGACGACGCGACCGACGCGAGCGACGACGCAGACGACGCGCGCGACGACGCAAACGACGCAAACGACGCGAGCGACGCAAACGACGCGAGCGACGCGACCGACGCGAGCGACGCGGATGACGCGAGCGACGCGTAGCGGGGTGTAGGCGGCGCGGCGGTTCGGCGCTATCCATTCAGCGATCGCTCACCGCGAGAGCCCATGAACGAGCCCCACCCGCCAGCCGACCTCGATCGGGCGCGCGCGCGTCGGCTCCGCAGGCTGCCCCGCTACGCGATGGGGGCCGGCCTCCTCGCCATCGCGGTCGCGCTGCTCGTGCTCGTGGGGTGGCGGTTCGACATCGCGCTGTTCGAGTCGGCGCTGCCGGGGCGCCCGACCATGAAGGCCAACACGGCGATCTCCCTCGCGGTGGAGGGCGCCGCGCTCTGGCTGCTCGCCGCGACGCCCGTGAGCCGCGCCCGGCGCCGCGCGGCGTCGATCCTCGCCTGGGCGGCGGCGTTGTTCGGGCTGCTGACCCTCGCGGAGTACGCCTTCGGCGTCGACCTCGGCGTCGATCAGCTTCTCTTCCGCGACCCGGCCGCGCGCAACCCTGGCCGCCCCTCGGCGGCGACGGCCGTCGACGTCGTGCTCCTCGGCGCGGCGCTCCTCGCGCTCGACGTCGAGGTCGGGCGCGTGCGTCCGTCGGAGGCCCTCGCCGCGGTCGCGGCGCTCGTGGCCTACCTCGCGACGGCCGGGCACGCGCTGGGCGCCCGCACGATCTACGTGCCGATGGACGTGGCGCCTCACACGGCACTGACCCTGGGCGCGCTCGCCCTCGCGGTGCCCTTTGCGCGCCCCGACCGGGGGGTCATGCGCGTCGTGACCGACGACACGCCGGGCGGGATCATGGTCCGCCACCTCGCCCCGCCGCTCGCGGTGATCCCCATCGCGCTCGGAGCGCTCTTCGCCGCGGGCACGCGCTGGGGCCTCTTCGACGGGCCCTACGCCTTCGCGCTGTTCGCGACCGCGAGCCTCGTCGCCTCGGTCGCCGTCGTGACCGCGGCCGTGGTCACGGTGAACCGCGCGGACGCGTCGCGCCGGTCTGCCGAGGCGCTGCTCCACGCGGTGATCGAGCAGATGCCCGCGGGCGTCATCGTGCTCGACGCGAAGGGCACGGTGGCGCTCTGCAACGCGACCGCGCTCTCGCTCGCGCGCGGCGACTCGGGCGCCGTCGACCCGCTGGGCAACGCGGTCATCTTCGACATGCGTCGCCCGAGCGGAGAGGTGCTCCCGTGGGACGAGGTCCCGCTGGCCGCGGCGATGACGCGCGGGGCGGCCGTCACGGGGGCGGAGATCGCCGTGCGCGCCCGCGACGACAGGCTGGTGCCGCTGCTCGCGAACGCGGCCCCGATCCGCGGCGCGTCGGGCGAGCCCGCGGGCGCGGTGGTGGTCTTTCAAGACGTGACCCGGCTCAAGGAGCTCGAGCGGCTGCGCGAGGAGTGGACCGCGGTGATCGCCCACGACCTGCGGCAGCCCGTGAGCACGGTGCTGACGGCGGGCGACCTGCTCTCGTCGATGCGCAAGGCCCACGCGCCCGAGGCCGAGGTGAAGGCCATCGAGCGCATCCGACGCGGCGCCCGAGACCTCGAGCGGATGATCGCCGACCTGCTCGACTCCAGCCGCATCGACGCGCACAGGCTCGAGCTCCGTCGCGAGCCGACGGACCTCCGCGCGCTCATCGAGGAGGTGTTCGAAGGCGTCTCGTGGGCCACCGAGGGTCACCAGGTCGCGCTCGACGCGCCCGAGGCGCTCCCCGAGGTCGACGTCGACCGGGGGCGCATCGCGCAGGTGCTGACGAACCTGCTCTCGAACGCCGCGAAGTACGGCGACGCCGACGCGCCCATCGACGTCCGCGTGCGCGCGCACGACGGCGCGGTGGAGGTCGCCGTCACCAACCGCGGCGCGGGCGTGACCCCGGAGCAGCTCGCTCGGCTCTTTCAGCGCTTCTATCGCACCGAGGGGGCGCGCTCGAGGGCCGGGCTCGGGCTCGGGCTGTACATCACCCGCGGGCTCGTCGAGGCGCACGGCGGGCGCATCTCGGCCGAGAGCACGCCGGGCGAGACGACCACGTTCCGGTTCACGATCCCGGTGCCCGCGTAGGGGCAGCGCGCCGTTGACCGATCCCTGCACACCATGCGATCGATGAGGGACGCGCGGCGGACCGTCGCCGCGCGCTCGGCGCCACCCACAACCACAGGACATCGCGATGAACCGAGCCTCATGGCGTTCGCGGCTGGCGGGACTCGTCTTCGTGGCGGCCGCCGCGACGGCGTCGACGTCGGGCTGCTTCGAGGGCGACATCGGCGAGCCCGGCGCGAGCTGCCAGTCGACGCGGTCATACTTCCTCACCAGCGTGTGGGGGCCCGTGATGGCGCAGAAGTGCGTCGGGTGCCACGCGCCCGGGGGCACCGCGCAGGAGGGCGGCGCGCGCTTTCAGCTCCTGCCCGCGAGCTACCCCGACTTCGCCGACGCCAACCTCGCGAGCGCGTCGGCCATGGCGAACCAGAGCTACAACGTCGACGGGCGCCAGGTCAGCACCCTGCTCGCCAAGCCCCTCGGCCTCGTGCGCCACGGCGGCGGCGCGGTGCTCCGCGACGGGTCCGCGGAGCACGCCGCGCTCTCGGGCCTCGTCGACCGGCTCACCGACACCTCGGGGGGCGACTCGGCGTGCCGGGACTACGGCTCGCTCGCGGCGCCGTCGGGCGTGGTGATGCTCGACTGGCGCGCGACGCTGCGCAAGGCCGCGCTCGACCTCGTGGGGCGCCTGCCCACCGACGACGAGTACGCCCGCGGAGGGCTCAACGAGACGGGCTTCGACGCCACGCTCGCCGCCATGATCGAGAGCCCCGGCTTCTACGAGCGCATGCGCACCGCGTGGAACGACCTGCTGCTCACCGACCGCTACGTATCCACGGACCCCTGCGACCAGCGCGCGCTCAACCTCATCTCGAGCGACGACTTCCCGGGCCGCGGCACCTACGGCGGCGGAGCGGGCGCCGACGGCCTCGACTGCTGCGGGCGCGACCGCGCGATGCCCGTCTGCGCCGAGGTGCGCGACTCGTTCCTGCGGGCCAACAACGCCATCGCGCGCGAGCCCGTCAACCTCTTCGACCACGTCGTGAGGAACAACCGTCCCTTCTCCGAGGTGCTCACGGCCGACTACACCCTCGTCAACGCCGCGTCGGCCCACGTCTACGGCGTGAGCGACCAGGTGCATTTCACCTCGTACGACGCGGGCGAGCTCCAGCCCGCGCGCGTCCGGTACACGCGCCAGTACGGCATGGGTCGCAGCGAGACGGTCGACTTCCCCCACGCGGGCGTGCTCACCACGCCGGCCTTTCTCGCGCGGTACCCCACCACCGAGACCAACCGCAACCGCCACCGCGCCCGCATCGTGCAGGCGTACTTCCTCGCGACCGACATCTTGAAGGTGGGCGAGCGGCCCATCGACCCCACGGCGAGCGAGGCGCTGGTGCAGGCCCCGACGCTCAACTACGGGCCGTGCGTGACGTGCCATCGCATCAACGACCCGATCGCGGGGGCGTTCCGGGGGTTCTTTCCGACGGGCACCGCGTGGCGCTTCGACCCGCGCGACGCGTGGTACACCGACATGTTCCCGCCGGGCTTCGCGGGCGAGACGATGCCCGGGTCGAGCTACCGCACCGGCCTCCGCTGGCTCGCGCCGCGCATCGCCGAAGACCCGCGCTTCGCCATGTCTGCCGTGCGCTTCGTCTACAAGACCCTCACCGCGCGCGAGCCGCTCGTGTACCCGACCGACACCGCCGACCCCCTCTACGCCTCGCGCGCCGCCGCGTGGAACGAGCAGGACCGGATCTTTCGCGCCATCGCCCGGCGCTTCGTGGCGACGGGCATGAACCTCAAGACCGTCGTCACCGAGATGGTCAAGTCGCCGCTCTACCGCGCCACGGGGGCCGTGGTGAACGGCGACCCCGCGCGCGCCGCCTCGCACGCGGGCCTCGGCACGGCGATGCTCCTCACGCCCGAGATGCTCGACCGGCGCGTGCGCGCCATCGCGGGCTTCGGCTGGGTGCGCGACGCCGCGCGCGAGCAGACCACCCACGCCGAGGGATGGCTCGTCAACGACTTCTACCTCCCGTACGGGGGCATCAACTCCGACACGATCGTCAAGCGCGTGACCGACCCGAGCGGGATCATCCTGGGCGTCGCGCAGCGCATGGCCAACGAGGTCGCGTGCCGCGCCACGGCGTTCGACTTCACGCGCCCGCAGGCGCAGCGGAGGTTCTTCCGCCGCGTGCTCGTCGACACCGTGCCCGAGAGCGCGGGGCAGCCCGTGCCGGGGAGCGTCGCGCAGATCCGGCAGAACATCGTCGACCTGCACGAGCTCGTGCTCGGCGAGCGCCTCGCGGTCGACTCGCCCGAGGTCGACCGCACCTACGCGCTCTTCGTCGAGACGTGGCGCGAGAGCGCCATGGTCGGCAGCGCCATGCCCGAGCCGTGCAGGGCCACGCGCGACCCGGCCACCAACGAGCCCATCGTGCCCGCGGGCGCGGGCATCACGTCGGACCCGCGCGGCACCCTCCGCGCGTGGATGGCCGTGCTCGCGTACCTCCTCTCGGACTACCGCTTCCTCTACCAGTGAGCGCAGGAGAAGGATCACCGTGGAACGTCGAAACTTCCTGAGCCTGGGCGTGCTGGCGGGCCTGACCGCGGGCGTCTCTCCGGTCGCGCGGCGCCTCGTGAGCGCGCAGCCCATGCCCCGCGCGAGCGCCGTCGAGCCCTACGCGGGCCGCTTCTTTCTGTTCGTCAACGCGGGCGGCGGCTGGGACCCGACGATGCTCTGCGACCCCAAGGGCGGTGACATCAACCGGCAGTTCATGCCGGGCGCCATCGGCGCCGCGGGGCCCTTCTCGTACGCGCCGCTGACCTTCACCGCCGACGGCCAGACGCTCACCAACCAGCGCTTCTTCGAGAAGTACCGCGACCGTCTGCTGGTGCTCAACGGCATCGACATGCAGACGAACAACCACGACACGGGCACGCGCTACACGTGGTCGGGCCACCTCGAAGACGGCTATCCCCCCCTCGCGGCCATCGTCGCCGCGTCGCTCGCGCCGGGCCGCCCGCTGGGCTTTCTCAGCAACGGCGGCTACGAGAACACCGCGGGCGTCGCGCCCCTCACGCGCCTGAGCAGCCTCGACACGGTCGCGCGCATCGCGCGGCCCAACCTCCCCAACCCCGCCGACCCGGTGCGGCCGTACTTCACCGCCACGACGATGGAGCGCATCCAGCGCTACCAGGCGCAGCGCCTCGGCGCGATGGCCGCGGCGCAGACGCTCCCGGCCTGGCAGCTCTCGATGCGGCAGCTCCTCGAGACGCGCGGCGGCGGCAACCTCCTCGAGCGGCTGATGATGTACCTGCCGTCGAACGACGAGGTGACGCGCGCGACCAACCCCATCCTGCGCCAGGGCCTCGTGGCGCTCGCGGCGTACCGCGCGGGCGTGTCGGCCGCGGCCAACCTCTCGCTCGGCGGCTTCGACACGCACGGCAACCACGACATGAACCAGGCCACCGCGCTCGGCCGCCTGCTCGTGGGCGTCGACCAGCTCATGGACCGCGTCGACGCCATGGGCCTCCGCGACCGCGTCGTGGTGATGGTGGGCTCGGACTTCGGCCGCACGCCCCAGTACAACCCGCAGAACGGCAAGGACCACTGGTCGGTCACCAGCATGCTCTTGATGGGGCCGGGCATCCGCGGCGGGCGCGTGGTGGGCGCCACCGACGAGCGCTTCCGCGCGCGCGGGCTCGACCTCACGTCGCTCACGCCGAGCGACGCCGCGGGGGCGAAGCTCAACCCCAGGAGCATTCACATGGCGCTGCGGCGCCTCGCGGGCGTCGAGGCGAGCGAGGCCGCGCGGCAGTTCCCCATCGCGGGCGAGAGCGTCAACCTCTTCGCGTAGGGCCGTCGAGCAGCCGCGCGGCGTTGTCGTGCAGCACCTTGCGCCGCAGCGCGGGGCGGCCCTCGGTGGCGACGAGCACCTTCGCGAGCGGAAGGATCGGGTGGTAGAAGGGCCAGTCGGAGCCGAACACCACGCGCTCGGGGTCGGCCTCGGCGAGCACCTCGCGGAGCTGCCCGAGCGACAGCCCCGAGACCTCGAGCCACGCGTTCGCGTACCGCCGCTGGAGGGCGATCGCCTCGCGGTGCTGGAGCGAGCCCGCGTGGCCGAGGATGAACCTCCCCTCGGGCACCTCGCGCAGCGCGCGCTCGTAGAAGCGCATCTGCGCGAAGTACTGCCCGATGCGCGGCTCGATGCCCGCCGGGCCGCTGTGCCAGATCAGCGGGATGCCCTCGGCCGCGCACCAGCGGTAGATGCGCATCGCGTCGTCGGAGTCGGGGCGAAAGAGCTGGTTGGGCGGGTGCAGCTTGATGCCCCTCGCGCCCAGGTGGAGCTGCTCCTCGAAGCGCTCGCGGGCCTTGCGCGCGCGCGGGTGCACGCTGCCGAAGCCCGTGGCCTCGGGGCGCGCCCGCACCGCGCGCAAGGTGTCGTGCGCGTGGCGGTTGGGCATGATCGCCATGTCGATGGCGAGCACCGCGGCGCGCGTGACGTTCATGCTGCGCATGTCGCGGGCGAGGTTGGGCGCGGTGTGGTCGTGGCGCTTGCCGCGGGCCGTGAGCCCGCCGAGCACGAGGTCGCGCTTGAGCGCCGCGAGCTCGTTCGCCGTGAAGCACTGGTTCGCCCGCACGTCGAGGTGGTGCGCGCAGCACGCGCCGAGCAGCAGGTTCGAGTCGGGCGTCTCGCGGTGCATGTCGATGGCGTGGGCCGACAGCACCGGCAGCGCGTAGTGCGTGTGCATGTCGATCACCGGGCCGACGCCCGCGTCGGAGAGCACAAGCTCGCCGCGGTGCTCCTCGAACCACGGCAGCGCCGCCAGCGCCGCGCGCGTCGCGAAGCGCAGCGGGAACCTCTCGTCGTCGTCTCGCATGAGGGTGACGAGGCTACCCCATGGACAGGGCGCGCGGGGCGGGCACAATCCGCGCTCCATGCGCAAGCAGAGGGTCGCACTCGTCGCCGCGGTGGTCGCGCTGCTGGCGCTCGCGCACCGCGCGGGGCTCTTCGCGCAGTTCGCCGACCCCTCGCGCGTGAAGCAATCGCTCCTGCACCTGGGGCCCTGGGGCTACGTGGCCTTCGTCGCGGCGTACGCGGCCCTTCAGCCCTTCGGCCTGCCGGGCACGGTGTTCATCCTCGCGGCGCCGCTCATCTGGCCGTGGCCCGTGGCCTTCGCGCTCTCGATGGCGGGCACCATGGCCGCGAGCGTGGTGGGCTTCTCGTTCGCGCGCTTCGTCGCGCGCGACTGGGTCTCCGCCCGCGTGCCCGCGCGCTTCAGGGCCTACGACGAGGCCCTCGAGCGCCGCGCGTTCGCCACGGTCTTCCTCCTGCGCCTCGTCTTGTGGATGCCGCCGCTGCTGCACGCCTTCTTCGGCGTCTCGCGCGTGCCCTTCTGGACGCACTTCTGGGCCTCGGCCCTGGGCTACGTGCTGCCGCTGCTCGCGACGAGCTTCTTCGGCCGCGCCCTCTTCGACTGGATGAAGCGCGCCCCGCCCTCGACGTGGGCCGCCGTCGCCGCCCTGGTCGCCGCGGTCGCCCTCGCGACGTGGGCGCTCCGACGACGCAGGGCCGCGACGCCGTGACCTATACTCTCGGGCCGTGTCCACGGGCGATCGAATGCAACCCTCGGCGCGCGGCTTCGGCGCGGCGATGCTCTTCGCGGGCGCGCTCGCCGCGTGGAGGCTCAGGCACCACGCGACGCTCGCCCCGGCCGTCGCGCTCGCGGGCCTCGCGCTGGCGGTCTTCTCGTGGGCCGCGCCCTCGCGCGCGATGCCCCTCGCGCGGGCGTGGCAGCGCGTCGGCGAGGCGGTCGGGCGCGCGGTGACGCCCGTCGCGCTCGCGGCGGTGTTC
>JBDHVF010000152.1:0-12417 GCA_039809605.1 Polyangiales bacterium
CGCGGCGCGTACGCGAGCGCGAGCTCGACGAGCAGCGGGGCGCCGGGCTCGACGCCGTCGGCCGACACGGTGTAGCCCTCGGGCCACGGGGCCTCGCCGGGCGGCGCGGCGAGGCGCTCGGCGGTCTCGACCCACGGCGCGGCCAGCGTCTCGCGGCGCACGTAGTTGATGCCCTCGGCGGTCTGGCCCTCGATCGCGTAGGGGAGCTCGAAGTAGAGGTGCTCGAGCTCCTCGAGCTTGTGCAGGTACGACGCGGTGAACCACAGCCCGTGCAGGTGCACGAAGGTCGGGCGGCGCTCGAAGAAGATCGCCTCGCGGAGCCCCGGCTCGTCGACGCCGTGGGTGTGCGCGATGGCGGTGTCTCCGAGGCCGAAGAGGTCGATGACGCGCAGGCCCGAGTCGTAGGCCATGCCGCCCACGTCGGGGTCGAGCACCGAGCCGTCTTCGACCCCGAGGGCGCGCGCGGCCGAGGCGAAGTATCGGGCGCGCGTGCGCACCGTGGCGAAGTCGAGCGTGCTGTGGCTGCGGATCGCCTGGAAGCGCGCGGGGTACGACCGGGTCATCTCGCGCCCGAGCACGTACGCTGCGAGCGCGAGGAGCACGGGCGCGACGGCGCGGCGCGCGACGGGGGGCAGCGGGGTGAGGGGGATGCGCGCGAGGGCCCGCAGCGCCTCGGCGACGGCGAGGCAGAGGATGGGCGTGACGTACGTGAGGAAGCGCCACTCCTCCATCCAGTCGCCGTGCGAGTACACGGGGAGGAAGATCCCCGCGGCGACGGCGAACACGAGCGCGACGCGGGCGACGGGGGCGCGCAGCGCGAGCAGGGCCGCGGGCGCGAGCTTGACCACCTTCTCGATCTTGTACGCCTCGAGCCAGTCGGTGACGTACTTCCAGCCGGGCGAGTCGAAGCGGGTGAGGTCCTTGCCGAACTCGAAGGTGCGCTGCTTGGTGTAGAAGCTGTTGGGCACCGGGTACGCGAAGTACGCGAGGCGAAAGAGCTCGAGCGAGCCGACGCCCAGCCCGAGAAAGAGCGCCCAGATCACGTCCTGGCGAGAGAAGCGCCCGGTGATCACCCGCAGGCCCTTGGCCGCCGTGGCGGCGCCGAGGTAGAGCGCGCCGTCGGGGCGCGTGGCGAAGAGCAGCGTGAGGGTGAGCGACGACCACGGGAGGCGCGAGGCGTCGGCCTCCTCCCACGCGACGGCCGTGAGCGAGAGGGCCGAGAGGAAGGTGAAGAGCCCGTTCTCGAGGCCCGAGGCGGTCCAGAGGGCGCAGTGCGCGAAGGTGGCCGCGACGGCGGGCGCCGCGAGGTCGTAGAGCCTCGGCTTGCGCCCGTACGCCGCCGCGGGGAAGAGCGCGATGGCCGCGAGGGCGCCGGCGCCGAACGCGAGCCCGAGCACCTTGGCGAGCGCCTCGTGCGAGACGTGCAGCCAGTCGGCGGGCGTGAGCGCGATGACCCAGAGGAAGTTGGTCGCCGCCTCGACGCGCTCGGAGCCCGGCGTGAGCACGAGCCCGTGACCCGTGGCGAGGTTGTGCGCGTACGCGAACGAGATGCCCGCGTCGTCGACGGTGAAGTCCCACGCGCGCCCCACGTGGGCGCCGAAGAGCGCCACGATGGCGCCGAGAAGGCAGAGCCACGGGACGGACGGTGCGTGATCCTTCGGAGGCATCGGTGCGGGGGCGGCGACTCTACACGAAGCCGCGCGGGAGTATCACACCGGCGGTTATTTGCAGGCCTCGGCGAACATCTCCCCCACGTCGAGGGTGACGAGCGCGTCGCAGCGCGTCTCGAAGGGGCGGGCCTGCAGGTACGCCGCGAAGGTCGGCCCCTCCTCGGGCCAGAGCCCCGGCTCGAGCGCGAGCGAGAGGAAGGGGCGCAGCACCTGCGGCACCTTCGCGACGAGCTTCTTCAACCGGTCGCGCGCGCGGGAGAGCTCCTCGCGCTTGCGGTCCATGGGGATGCCCCGGTCGAGCATGCGCGCCACCTCGGGGTGGCCCCACGGGCGCTCGCCCGCGAAGGCCTGCGCGGCCATGAGCGCGAGCGCCACGAGGTCGCGGTAGCGGTACTCCATGCGCCGGTCGCGCGGGTCGGCCGAGTTCACCAGCGGCGTCGAGACGAGGAAGTTCAGGTGCGACCACTCGGGCGTGATGAGCTCGACGCCGATGGGCAGCGGGTCGATGAGCACGACCTTCTTCAAGGGGTCGCTCGCGTCGAGCACCCGCACGTTCTCGGGCTTGAGGTCGCCGTGGGGCCACGACTTCTCGTGCAGGCGGTGGAGCGCGCGCGCGAGCGCCACGAGCGCCGGGCCCGGCTTGAGCTCGAGCGACGGCCCCTCGACCCTGGGCATCACGTAGCCCGCGCGGCCCCGCTCGGTGAACGACTCGAGCGGCCGCACCACGCCCTCGTCGCGCGCGTCGGCGAGGCGCTGGTGCTCGCGCACGATGATCCGGTTGCAGAGCACCAGGTCGGTCGGCGGCACGACGCGCAGCGAGCGGCCGTCGTCGCCGAGGCGCGGCGTGCGCAGCCGCTGGAGCGTCGTGCTCGCGTCCCACGCGTCGCTGTCGACCGCCCAGGGCTGCGCGACCTTCACCGCGAGGTGCTCGGCGTTGCGCTCCGTGGCGAACACCACGCTCACCCCGCCGCGGCCGAGCACGCGCGACGTGGGCAGGCCCCGCGCCTCCGCGACGTTGCGGGCGTCGGGAAACTCATCTCGCTCCGTCGCGCCAGATTCCACCGGAGGGGGAGTCTATATCCGCAGCGGAGGCGTGTGTGGCCTCAAAAAGCCTTCGCGGCGCCGAAGCGCTTCGAATCGCCCCGATCGCGGATATGTTCCCTCGCGACGATGCCCGCAGACAGACATGAGCGGAAAGAGCAGGAGCAGCGGTCGCGGGCCTGGTACGCGATCCTCGGGTTCGGCGCGCTCGTCGCGGGCGCGGCGGTGATCCTCCGCTGGATGCCCGACAACCCGTTCAACACCCCGTCGGAGCTCCCCAACACCACGCGGCTCAACGCCGACCGGCTCACGGGCCGCGCGGCGCCGATGCTCGCGGTGCGCCCGAGCGAGATGGGCGCGGTGGGCTCGGGCTGCCGCGTGAGCGACGTCGCCCTCGTGCAGAACGCCTTCGGCGCCCTGCGGCAGACGACGCTCCAGGGCGTCGAGGCGTACCTCGACCGCCAGCGCGCGCGCGGCCGAAGGGTCGCGCCCGCGGGCTGGAGCGCGCGCCCCCCGACGCCCGACGAGTCCCCGCGCGACGGCGGCGAGGCGCCGGGCTGCGTGGTGGAGCTCTCGCTGCGCGACGCCCGCGGCGAGCGACGCGCGGCGTGGACCGTCTCCGAGGACCGCGTGACGGTCACCCCCGCGAACGACCTCGCGCGAGAGGTCTCGGCGCTCGCGCCGGGCCTGCGGCGGCGCTGAGTACCGCGGGTCGCGATCTCGTGCGGAGCGGCGCTGACCGTAGGGGCATTTCGAAGGGTGCGCCCGGCGCGCATCGGTACTATTCACGGTGCGATGACCACACCCGACACGCTCCCCCGCTGGGACCTCGGCCCGCTCTACGGCTCGCCCTCGAGCCCCGACATCGACCGCGACATCGCCGCCGCGAAGGCGCAGGCCGACGCCTTCGCCGCGCGCTACCAGGGCGCCGTCGCCTCGCTCGACGGCGGCGCGCTCGCCGAGGCCCTCGCGGCCTACGAGCGGTTGCTCGACGTCACGTACCGCCCGCAGATGTACGCGAGCCTCGCGTCGGCGGTCGACGCCCTCGACGAGGCCACGCGCGCCCTGCACACGCGCACCGGCGAGGCGGCGACCGACGTGATGAACCGCGTACGCTTCCTCGACGTCGAGCTCGCCGCCGCGCCCGACGAGGCCTTCGCGCGGTGGAAGGCCTCCCCCGCGCTCGCGCGCTACGGGCACTTTCTCGACCGCGCGCGCATGTTCGCGCCGCACACCCTCACGCGCGACGTCGAGAACGCGCTCGCCACCAAGAACCTCACCGGCCGCCGCGCGTGGACGCACCTCTACGACGAGCTCACCGCGGGCTTCACCTTCCCCTTCGAGGTGCGCGGCGAGGCGAAGGACCGCACCCTCGCCGAGATGCGCGGGCTGCGCATGGACGCCGACCGCGACGTGCGCGCGCGCGCCCACGCCCAGGTGCTCGAGCGCTTTCAGCGCGAGTCGCAGGTGATCGCGTACGTGGTCAACACGCTCTATCAAGACCACCGGCTCGAGAACGACCTGCGGCGCTACGAGCACCCCGTGGCCCCGACGCTGCTCGACGACGAGCTGCCGCGCGCCACCCTCGAGGCCCTGATGACCGCCGTCGAGGAGCACTACCCCGTCGCGCAGGAGTACTTCGGGCTCAAGGCCCGCGCGCTGGGCCTCGACCGCCTCGCCACCCACGACGTGCTGGCGCCCTACCCCGAGGGCGAGCGCAAGGTCGCGTGGCCCGACGCGCGCGCCGAGGTGGTGCGCGGGTTCGGCGCCGTCGACCCGAGGCTCGGCGCGCTCGCCGAGGGCTTCTTCACCGAGGGGCGCATCGACGCCGAGCCGCGGCCGGGCAAACGCGACGGCGCGTTCTGCTCGGGCATGGTGCCGGGCGTCGCGCCGCGGGTGCTCATGAACTACAACGGCCGCCTCGCCGACGTGATGACCCTCGCGCACGAGCTCGGCCACGGCGTGCACTTCGCGCTCGCGGGCGAGCGGCAGAACCTCCTGAACTACTGGCCCACCACGCCCATGGCCGAGACCGCGAGCGTGTTCGGCGAGATGATGCTCGCGAGAAACCTCCTCGAACGCGAGAAGGACCCCGCCGTGCGCCGCCAGCTCCTCGCGTCGCGCATCGAGGACGCGCTCGGCACGATCCACCGCCAGGTGTGCTTCACGCGCTACGAGATGAACGCCCACGCGCGCCGCGCCGAGTCGGTGGTGCCCGCGCGCGCCCTCTGCGACCTGTGGTCGAGCGAGCTCGGGAGGTTCTACGGCGACGCCGTCGAGCGCGGCCCCCACGACGCGTGGGGCTGGGCGGGCATCCCCCACCTCATCCACTACCGCTTCTACTGCTACTCGTACGCGTTCGGGCAGCTCCTCGTGTTCGCCCTCTACCGCCAGTGGGAGCGCGACGGCCAGGGCTTCGTCCCGCGCTACCTGGAGCTCCTCGCGAGCGGCGGCTGCGACACGCCGCAGAGGCTCCTGGCCAACATCGGCATCGACATCACCGACCCGGGCTTCTGGCGCCGCGGCCTCGAGGTCGTCACGCGCATGGTCGAGGAGTTTCGCGCCGTGGTGTGACGCGCCTACTGCGCGCCGCCGAGACCTTGGAGCATCTGCTGGAGCAGCCGCTCCGCGTCGCCCTCGCCCATCGGGGCCGCGCCTCCGTTGCGGGGCTGCGCCTGGCCCTGACCGTGACCTCGCTGGAGGTTCTGGAGCATCGGCCCGAGCATCTGGATGGCCTGCTGCATCTCGGGCGAGAGGCTGCCGTTGCCGCCCATCATCGAGCCGAGCAGCGAGCCCATGTCGGCCTGGCCCATGTCTTCGTCTCCGTGGGTCTCTTCGAGCCAGCGGCGGGCGAGCGCGCGGTAACGATTGGCGCCCGACGGAGACTCGGCCGCGAGCGCGTCGACGAAGCCCCGCGGCGGCGCCGTGCGGAACCGCCACGCGTCGGTGTAGCGACGCAGCGCGCGGAAGTAGACCGCATCGCCCGCGGCCTCGCGCAGGGCGTTGTAGAGGTACGGGCCCTTGCCGTACACGAGCCCTGCGTAGCGCATGGGCGAGTCGAAGGCCGACGTGGGGCGGTCGACGGGGCCGTCGGGCTGGTCGAGCATGCGCATGAACTGATAGTTCATCCGCACGTTGAGGTCGGCGTCGCGGCGGGCGCGCGCGGCGCCGTAGCGGTCCTCGAGGTAGAGCGCGGCCGACCACTGGGCGAGCGACTCGTCGAGGTAGGGGTGCAGCCGCGAGTCGCTGCCCACGAGCCCGTGCCAGTACTGGTGCGCGACCTCGTGCGCCGTCACGAACTCGAGCATCGACGGGAGCATCTGGTTCATCGACTGCGTGATCGAGTCGCCCACGCCCATGAGGTTCATCAACCCCCCGGTGAGCCCGGTCATCGCGGGCGGGTGATAGAACATGCTCGCCACCGTCACGAGCCCGGGGAACTCCACGCCGCCCGCTCCGCCCACGAGCGGGGCCTCGACCACGTCGAGGTCGACGTAGGGGTAGGGGCCGAAGCGACGCTCGAACACCTCGAGCGCGCCCGCGGCCGCGTCGAGCACGCGCTCGCCGCTCGCCCGGTCCGCGGGGAGGAAGTGCGAGCGCACCTCGACCTCGCCCACGCGCCGCGTCGCCGTCTGGAGCGTGGGGCCCATCATCACGCAGAAGTCGCGCACGCCCACGGCGCCCACCTCGGTGCGCCTGCGCCCGTCGGCCACGGTGCTCCCGAGGGTGACGCCCGTGGTGGCGACCGAGTGACCCGCGGGGGCCTCGATGGTCGCGTGCACGTTCGCGAGGTCGTCGGAGCCGAGGTCGCCCACGTGCCCCCCGTCCGAGCGCTCCCAGTGGCCGCCGAGGCGCCGCGCGAGCACGGCGTAGAAGTTCGCCATGCTCACGACGCCGTCGCCCACCGAGAGGAGCCCGTAGTCTCCGCCGCCCTCGCCCGCGCCGAGCATCGAGAGCGACTCCATGCCCTGCGCCATGATGTTGGTTCGCGAGCTGTCGATCTCGGGCAGCGTGCCCGAGAGCTCGACCACCACGCGCAGCCTCCCGCCCGGCGGCAGCGGCGCGCGCGGCCGCACCGCGATCACCGACGGAGACTCCTGCCGCACCGCGCAGGTCTCTCCCGTGCACTCGCCTCGCACGAAGCGCACGGGGGGGTTCACCACCACCGTGTGCCCCTGCGAGGGCCGCGCGGCGTTGGCGTAGACGCGCAGCACCACGTCGGCCATCGGGGCGCGCTCGGTGTTGGTGAACCAGAGCTCCTCGCGCAGGGTGAAGGTGCGGTCGGCGGCGTTGAACGCGAGGCGCAGGTCGTAGAGGGGCAGGCGATCGGGGCGCGTGACCCGCGCGAGCTCGGCGCGCGCCGCGGGGCGCAGCGAGGCCATCCACGGCGACGGGTCGTAGAAGGGCGCGTTGGGCGCCGGGCGCCGCGCGGGCTGCGCGCAGGCGAAGGTCGACGCGAGGCAGAGGGCCGCGAGCGAGGTGCCGAAGGTGCGCCGGTGCATGGGTGCATTGCATCCCGCGCGCGGGGGCGGTTGGCAAGGGGAGGGTCGAAGGCAACGACGACCACTCGCGCGGAGTGGTCGCGGTTGGTCCAGAGCATCGCGAGCCCGTCGCGGGGGAGGGTCGGGGTGGGCCAGCGCATCGCGTACGCTCGCGCGGAGAGGTACGGGATGGTGCGGAGCAACTCGGTTCGTCACGGCGAGGGGTGCGGGTCGCTCGGGCGCATGCGAGCGGCTTCCCGCGAGGGGGGGCGCATGCCACACTGCGCGTCGCAATGGCCGAGCCGATCGACATCCTGATCGTGACGCAGACAACGGCAATCACCGAGGCGTGCTTGGAAGCCTCCGAGGGCCTTTGGAGTGAACAGCGTCTCGCGCTCGGCCCTCGGACCTACGTAGGTGGGCGTGAGGATGTCCGCTTCGTCATCACGTCCATTGACGCAATGGCCGAGGAAGAAGCGACGAAATTCTCTGGCGACGTCGCGCATGTACTAAAACCCCGCTTCACGATCTTCGCCGGCAATGCTCATGCTACGAGCATCGGCGTCGCGCTCGGGGACATCTTGCTCGCGCGTGAGGCCGTCACTCGCCCTCTCTGGGAGCTGCGCGTGGACCCGCGCTATCGTGCTGCGTCGGTTCTCCTCCAGGAAGCGCTGTACTTTGGGCGCGCTGACGAATGGCGCTCGTTTGCCATTCCCGAAGGCCAACCGTCCCAACGTCCGCGAGTCCCTGCGGCGATTCGCGTGGGGTATGTCTTGCCAGTGTCGACGCCACTGCCTGACCCCCGTCAGGAGGAGGTCAGAACCGTCGACGCCCACGGCGTACGGTGCGACGACACCCTCGTGAGTTGCGTGGTGCTCTACCCCGCGCCGTGCCTGCTCACGCTCGGCGTACGGAGCCGTCTCGACGTCGATCCTTTCGGCAATGCAGAGATCCGCGAGGTGCCTGACGCGCTCGTGGCTCGACGGCTGGCGTTCTTTATCGCGCGCTTCTTCCCCGAGCAGGTGCGCAACGGCAACCTGCGCCGCTTCGCGTCGCCTGCACGGTCCACTGCCAACGGTTCGACCGACGACGAGGAGCTCGCCCCGCTCGTTCGCGAACTCGTCGACGGTCTGCGCGTCACCTCCGTCTCGCTCACGAACTTCAAGAACATCGGATCGCTCGACCTCGACCTGACCCCCGCGCCGTCGGCGAAGGGCCAGTGGACGTGCATCGCGGGCGTGAACGGCGCCGGCAAGAGCGCCGTGTTGCAGGCGCTCGTCATCGCGCTCCTCGGGGATCGGCTCGCGGGCGAGCTCGGCGGTGACTGGCTCCAGCGCACGCGGCGGGTGCGCGACGGCGCCCGCTCCGACGCCTCGATCACGGTCACGGTGCAGACGACCCGCGGCACGACCGACCTCCGCGTCGACCTCGGTGAGTCGGGCATCGACGACCGCGTCGAGAACCTGCCCTCGTACCGTTCGATGCGCGCCATGTGGAAGGCGCGGGCGAGTCACCACCTTCTGCGGGCGTATGGCCCGGGCCGCAACCTCTCGGAGCACCTCGACAACCGCTACGCGAAGCTGAGCCCCGACGTGCAGGCCGTGATGACGCTCTTCGACCCGCTCACGCAGGTCGCGAGCGCCGAGGCCCTCGTGGAGAAGGCGCCCGACCCGGGCTTCCTCGATCATCTCAAGGCGCTCGCCGACCATGTGTTCCAGGACTTCGCCATCGAGGCGTCGATCAAGGGCGGCGCGCTGCGCTTCGCGATGCAGGGCGCGCAGCTCTCGGTGGTCGACCTGCCCGACGGCTTTCGCGCGACGCTCGCGTGGCTCGCGGACCTCTGCCACGCCTGGTACGCGTCGGCCTCGCCCGCCGACCGTGAGGGAGGCGTCTCGACGATGCGCGCGACGGTGCTCATCGACGAGATCGACCTGCACCTGCACCCGAAGCTCCAGCGCTCGCTGGTGCCGCGGCTCCGCGAGAAGCTCCCGCGCGTGCAGTGGGTCGTCACCACGCACTCGCCGCTCGTGCTCTCGTGCTTCGACCGCGCCGAGATCGTGATGCTCGAGCCCGACCCCGAGCGGGGCGTGAGGCGGCGCGTGCTCGACCGGCAGATCATGGGCTTCACGCTCGACGAGATCGTGGAGTGGCTCATGGAGACGCCGCCGCACAGCCTCGCGCTCGACGAGGTGGCGAAGGGACCTGTGGACCCCGACAAGCGGCTCGCCTTCCTACTTGCTCAGTCGCCCGACGACAGCGAGCACGAGGTCGAGGAGGCGCTCGCCCTCGCGCGCTCGCTGGGGGAGGAGAGAGCGGCCGGCGAGGCTGCCTCCAAGCCGCCCGAGGAGGGGGGCTCGTGAGGAGCCTGCGGCGTCCGGCGGTCGTACCGCCTACGCTACGCGACGGAGGGCCGGGGCCGAGGGAGACGCAGCGTCACCGAGCGCAACGCGGCGCGGACGCGGAGCGCGAGCTGGAGTTCCCCGACCATTGGAACAAGCCTGACGTTCGCGGCGCGCTCTTCGCGATGCAGGGGTGGGTGTGCGCGTACTGCCAGTGCGCCATCGACCCCTACGACGGCGGCGACGTCGACCACTTTCGCCCGAAGAACGGCGGCGAGCGCGCGGAGCATCGAGGCTACTGGTGGCTGGCGTACCGTTTCGACAACTACCTGCTCGCGTGCCGCCGGTGCAACGAGCACGTCAAGCGCGAGCAGTTCCCCGTGCTGGGGTCGGCGCGCGCGACGAGCGCTGACGACGACCCGGAGCAACACGAGCACAGGCTCCTCGTCGACCCCGCGCGAGACCGCGCCCTCGTCGACGACTGGCTCCGGGTCGACACCATCGATGACGGCTGCGCGGTGAGGCCGCAGCCGGGCGGCGAGCGCGACCACCCGATGCGGAGGCGCGTCGAGGAGACGGAGCGGCTCTTCTCTCTCAACGAGCATGTCGATCTCCGACGGCCGAGGATCAGGGCACGGATCGAGGTGCTGCGCGCGTTGAGGGAGACTGGCTCCGCGGAGGGGCTTCGCATGCGCGCCGCGCGCTACCACCCGTGGTCTGCGACGTGGCGCGACGCGCTGCGCGCCTTCGCGCCCGACGTTCCACTCCCGTCGCCGTCGGAGGAGCTTCGCTGGCTGCTCGATGAGCTGCTGGAGCGCGTGAACGTGTGGGTCCGCCAGATGAAGGACGGGGGCGATGGTGACGCGTGGCGGCGACGGTCCGAGGAGGTGCAGTGGGCGCTGGCGTTCCTGTGGGCCGATCCCCCGACGGGCCGTCGGGACGACGTGAAGGCGTGGCTCGACGAGAACAAGCTCACGCCGTGGGTCGAGCGCTGCTTCAGGAAGCTCGTACCGACGGCGACGTGATGAAAATCACCCGATCGCTCAAGCTCGGGCGTAGGGCCTCCGTTGATGCGCGATGAGAGGAGACCCTCGCGCATGCGCATCCCCCCGTTCGCTCCCACGGTCGCCCTGCCTCGGATGAACGCCCTGGAGGCGCTGGCCATCGGCGTCGCGTTGAAGACCGCGCTCGACGGCGCGCGCGCTGCACAGGTCCGCGCGTCGGAGTCGACCGCCGCCAACACCCATGGCCTCGGTCGGCGCGTCGAGGCAGGAGGGGCAGCCGCGGTCCCCGTGGTGATCTCCGCCGGGGTCGACGGGAGCATGAGGCGGCTCGAAGCGGCGTGCGGGGCGCTCGCGCAGGCCCGGCGCCAGCGGGCGCAGCGCGTCGAGGCGCGCGTGGGCGTGGCCACGCTGCGCCAGCTCTTCAACCGCTACAAGCAGGCGTGGACCACGCTGCGCGCGCAGCTCGACGTGTGGCGGCGCGCGGACGCGCTGGAGCACCTCCCCGAGGCGTCGCGCGCGGCGGTCGAGCGGGTGCTCCCGCCCGGCAGAGCCTCGATGCTGCGAGGGAGCGCCCGCGAGGTGTGGGTGGCGGGCGACGACGTGCTCGCGCTCGTGCGCTCGGAGGAGATCGACGCGCTCTTCGCCTCGCTCGGCGGCGGCGGCGTGATCGCGCGCCTCGCGGCCGCGCACGACGAGCTCGGCGCGGCCCTGGGCGTGACGGCGGCGCTCCCCTCCCGAGCCGCGACGGGCGTCGCCCTGGCGACGGCCATCACCCTCGTGCAGCGCGCCATGCGCGAGTACGTGCTCAAGGTCCACGCGATGGTCGACCCCGATGCGCCGGGCTCCGACGAGCTCGCCACGCGCCTCCTCGCACCACTCGCGGATCATCGGAAGAGCGCCTCGCGGCGCCGACGCTCGAAAGGCGCGGCGCCGTTGCGTCCGACGGGCAGCGGTTGACGCGTGCACCACGGCGCGCGGCCGTGGTCTCACCGCGCGCATGAGCCACCGCCTGCCCGTGATCGTCGCCGAGCGCCCGAGGGAGTACGGCGCGGGCTACCCCGCCGAGTGCCTGTTCGCCGAGAGCCCCACCACGTACTGGTGCACCCCCGCGAGCCCCGCGTACCCCGTGGTGATGACCCTCGAGGTCGCGGCGGCCGACGCCACGATCGATCGCTTCGTGATCGACACGCGCGTGAAGGGCTGGGAGACCAGCGCCGCGAAGCACGTCACGATCGAGGTGTCGCCCCCGCGCGAGCCCGGCGCGTTCGCCGAGGTGGCCGACCTCGAGCTCGCGCTCGACGCCCTTCAGCACGTGGTGCTCGCGAGCCCGGTGCCCGCGGGGCGCGTGCGGGTCACCATGCACTCGAACCACGGGGGCACGTACCTCGTGCTCCAGCGGCTCTACGTGATGGGCAAGGCCGTGGGCGTCGGCGAGGTGATGCTCCCGCCCGGCGCGCACGTCGCGTCGGGGCAGCGCGAGGGCGTGGTCGTGGCCGCGGGCTACGAGGTGCGCTGGGGCGACGCGCGCGAGACCGAGTGGGTGCCCGCGAGCGCGCTGCGCCCCGTGGAGCGCCCGACCGCGGCCGCGCCCGCGAAGGCGAAGGCCACGAAGAGGAAGGCCACGAAGCGCTGACTACCCCTTCACGCTGCCCGCGGTGAGGCCGCCCACGAGGTGCCGCTGCACGGCGTAGAAGATCGCCATCACGGGCGCCGACACCAGGATCGCCCCGGCCGCGAACCTCCCCCACGCGGCGTTGTACTCGCCCACGTACCGCTGCAGGGCCACCGGCAGCGTGAAGGCCTCTTCGTGCGAGAGGAAGGTCGCCGCGAGGATGAACTCGTTCCACGCGGACATGAACGCGAAGAGGCACGTCACGGCGAT